>CAMQYB010000023.1 GCA_947039055.1 uncultured Deferribacteraceae bacterium | reverse complement strand
ATCTCGTCAATGTAGATAATATATCTATGCTTAGCACAATCTCATCAATGTAGATAATAATCTATGCTTAGCACATCTCATCAATATAAATAACAATAATTTGTACTTTAGAGTATCAATCAAAATATATCTATTACTAATGAATTGAAAACATATTAATCATCAATTTTAAATCAATCAATCAAATAAACAAATAAACAAACGATTAAGCAAGTGTAAAAAAGGTTTACTTTAAAATATCGCTAACTTTATTTCAATACAATTTTCTATCAACTGGTATAGGTTTCTATTTTAATATATAAATCATTAAAAAAAAATAAATTTGAGTAAATATTTCTATAAAATTTGCTAATATTTTATGTGTGGAAAAAATATTTTAATAAAAATATTAACTTTATTGAGAAATAGTAACAGATTAAAATACCTATATTTAACAGGTATTTACAGGTAATAATTGCAATGAGTTATGAAGTAAAGTTTAAGTATTATTATCTGTATAAATAAAAACATTAATGAAATGTAAATAATGCTTGCATTTTGTTTCTATCTGTATTATTATCTTCATCTTGACGAATTTATAGAAACAAACCAGTAAATAATAGTACTCAACTATTTTCACTATTGGACCAACCGTTTAAAGGGTGAGTTTCTGAAAAACGACAATGTATCAAAGATTATAAAAATTTCGATTGTTTTAAAAATTGTTTAGTGATAAACATTGAGAGATCGGTGTCACTAAATGAAATAGTTTTATATGTGTTATGTTTTGAGAGCATAGATTAATTATGTCTAGTTCAATTATATAAAAGTATATTTATATAAGAGTACAGCATGGAGGTGGCATTTTGCCTACATTAAATCAGTTAGTACGTTTTGGTCGTAAATCACAAGTACGTAAGACAAAATCACCAGCGTTACAGGGTAACCCACAGCGTAGAGGTGTTTGCGTAAGAGTTTATACGACTACACCAAAGAAACCTAACTCAGCGTTGCGTAAAGTAGCTCGTGTGCGTTTGACAAACTCAATAGAGGTAACAGCTTATATCCCTGGTATAGGTCACAATCTTCAAGAGCACTCGGTTGTATTGGTTCGTGGTGGAAGGGTAAAAGATTTACCTGGTGTAAGATACAAAATAGTTCGAGGTGCGTTAGATACTTCGGGTGTTGCAAACAGAAAAACAAGTCGTTCAAAATATGGAACGAAACGTCCTAAATAGTCTGTTAGCAGTACAGTTTAATTAAGGTTACTAATCATAATCATATATTGGGAGTAATATTTAGATGGCACGTAGAAGAGTCGCAAAAAAAAGAGAAGTTTTACCAGATCCTATATTTAAGGACATATTGATAACAAAGTTTATCAATAGTTTAATGTACTCGGGCAAGAAATCAGTTGCCGAGGGAATATTTTACTCAACACTAGACCTTATCAAAGAGCGTACGGGCGAAGATGGTGTAGAGGTATTTAAGAAAGCAATAGAGAATGTTAAACCAACGTTAGAAGTTAAATCAAGAAGAGTTGGTGGTGCAACATACCAAGTCCCAATAGAAGTAAGGCTAGTAAGAAAACAAGCTTTATCAATAAGATGGGTAATAACAGCAGCACGTTCACGTAAAGAAAAGACAATGACAGAGCGTTTAGCTGGCGAATTTATAGATGCAGCATCTAATAAAGGTGTTTCAGTTAAAAGACGTGAAGATATACATCGTATGGCAGAAGCAAACAGAGCTTTCGCACACTTTAGGTGGTAAGATAATGGCAAGAGTTAAGGGTTTAGAATTTCAACGTAATATAGGTATTATGGCTCACATTGATGCGGGTAAAACTACAACAACAGAGCGTATATTATACTATACAGGCGTAAATTATAAAATCGGTGAAGTTCATGATGGCGCAGCTACAATGGACTGGATGGAGCAGGAGAAAGAGCGTGGTATCACGATCACATCTGCTACAACACAATGTTTTTGGAAAGATTATGTTATTAACATTATCGATACACCAGGACACGTTGACTTCACGATTGAAGTTGAGCGTTCATTAAAGGTTCTTGATGGTGCAGTAGCAGTTTTCTGTGCGGTTTCGGGTGTGCAACCACAATCTGAGACAGTTTGGAGACAAGCGGATAAATATATCGTACCAAGAATAGCATTTATCAATAAAATGGATAGAACGGGTGCTGATTTTTATCGTGCAGTAGCTATGATGAAAGATAGACTTGGCGCAAAACCAGTTCCAATTCAATTACCGATCGGTGCTGAAGAGAAGTTTGAAGGTGTTATTGATCTAGTTAAGATGCGTGCATTTGTTTGGACAGGCGATGATCTAGGAATGGAAGTTACAGAGTGCGATATCCCTGCAGATATGAGAGCTAAAGCTGAAGAGTATAGAGTTCAGATGATCGAAGCAGTTATTGATGCAGATGAGACTGTAATGGAAAAATACCTTGAAGGTCAAGAGCTTACAGAGGAAGAGATTAAATTATGTATCCGTAAAGGTACAATAACATTAATGTTCAACCCAGTTATATGTGGAACAGCGTTTAAGCATAAAGGTGTACAAACATTATTAGATGCAGTAGTTGATTACATGCCATCACCATTAGATATCAGACCTATTAAGGGTATTGATATGAAGGGTAATGAAGTTGAGCGTGCAGCATCAGATGACGAGCCTTTCTCAGCATTAGCATTTAAAATTATGACAGATCCGTACATGGGTCAGTTAACATATTTCAGAGTTTATTCAGGTGTTTTAGAAGCGGGTAACTATGTAGTTAACTCTACTAAAGATAAGAAAGAGAGAGTTGGACGTCTCCTTAAAATCCATGCAAACAAGCGTGAAGAGATTAAAGAGATCAGAGCTGGAGATATTTGTGCGACGGTTGGTTTAAAGTTTACAACAACAGGCGATACTCTATGTGATGAAAATGCTCCAGTTATCTTAGAGTCTATAGAGTTTCCAGAACCAGTTATATCTATTGCGATAGAGCCAAAAACAAAGGCAGATCAAGATAAGTTATCACAGGCGTTAGCTAAATTAGCATCTGAGGATCCATCATTTAGAGTTTCAGTAAATGATGAGACAGCTCAAACAGTTATTTCAGGAATGGGAGAACTTCACTTAGAGATTATCGTTGATAGATTGAAGCGTGAATTTAAAGTTGAAGCGAATATCGGTAACCCACAGGTTGCTTATAGAGAAACATTTAAGAAAACTGTTAAAGCAGAAGGGAAATATATCAAACAATCAGGTGGACGTGGTCAATATGGTCATGTTTGGTTAGAGCTTTCTCCGAATGAACCGGGTAAAGGTTTCGAGTTTGTTAATGATGTAGTTGGTGGATCGATCCCAAGAGAGTATATTCCAGCAGTAGAGAAAGGAATTATTGAAGCTATGGAATCAGGTCCGATGGCAGGTTATCCTGTAGTAGACTGTAAAGCTAGATTAACAGATGGATCATACCATGAAGTTGATTCTAACGAGATGGCGTTCAAGATAGCAGGTTCAATGGCTTTTAAAGATGGAATGCGTTCAGCATCACCAGTATTATTAGAGCCGATGATGAAGGTTGAAGTTGTAGTTCCAGATGAGTATATGGGTGACGTAATGGGTGATTTATCATCAAGAAGAGGACGTATTGAAGGCATGAATATGCAAGGTAACGTTCAAGTGATAAACGCTATGGTTCCACTTAAAGAGATGTTTGGTTACTCGACTGATTTAAGATCAGCATCACAAGGTAGAGCTACATACTCAATGCAGTTCGACCATTACGAAGATGTTCCTAACAGTATAGCTGAAGAGATAATGAAATCTAGAGGCTAGAATAGTAACAGTTACAAGTGTTTGATAAGATAAAGATAAATTAAAAAATAACAAATTAAGAAATTTTGATACGGAGGATTAGGAAATGGCAAAACAGAAGTTTGAGCGTAAGAAGCCACACGTAAACATAGGAACAATAGGTCACGTCGATCATGGTAAAACGACATTAACAGCAGCAATCACATGTGTTTTAGCTCACAAAGGTTTAGCTGAGTTCGTAGATTATGCGAATATTGATAAAGCTCCAGAAGAGAGAGAAAGAGGAATCACTATATCAACAGCACACGTTGAATATGAATCAGAAACACGTCACTATGCACACGTTGATTGTCCTGGTCACGCAGATTATATTAAAAATATGATCACTGGTGCAGCGCAAATGGATGGAGCAATATTAGTTGTTGCAGCAACAGATGGTGTTATGGCTCAAACAAGAGAGCATATACTATTAGCACGTCAAGTTGGTGTTCCTCACATAGTTGTTTTCGTTAATAAATGTGATAGTTCTGACCTTGATCCTGAACTAATTGAATTAGTTGAGTTAGAGATTAGAGATCTATTATCTAAATATGAATTCCCTGGAGATGATACTCCAATAATAAAAGGTTCAGCGTTAAAAGCATTAGAGAATCCAACTGATCCAGCGCACAACCAACCGATATTAGATTTAATAGCAGCAGTAGATAGCTTTATTCCACAACCAGAGCGTGCGATAGATCTACCATTTCTTTTACCTATAGAGGATGTTTTCTCAATATCAGGTAGAGGAACAGTTGTAACAGGTAGAGTTGAACGTGGAGTTGTTAAAGTTGGAGAAGAGATAGAGATCGTTGGTATCAATGACACTACAAAAACAATTGTAACAGGAATCGAAATGTTCAGAAAACTTCTTGATGAAGGAAGAGCAGGCGATAATGTTGGAGTTTTATTAAGAGGAACTAAGAAAGATGATGTTGAGCGTGGTCAAGTATTGGCTAAACCAGGATCAATCAAGCCTCATAAAAAATTCAAAGCTGAAGCATACATATTAACAAAAGAAGAGCACGGACGTCACACTCCATTCTTCCCAGGCTACCGTCCACAGTTCTATTTCAGAACAACAGACGTTACAGGAATCATTATTCTACAAGAAGGCGTAGAGATGGTTATGCCAGGTGATAATATTTCAGCTGAAGTAAACTTGATTCAACCAATCGCAATGGAAAAAGGGTTACGTTTTGCAATTCGTGAGGGTGGTAAAACAGTTGGAGCAGGCGTTGTTACAGAGATAATAGAGTAATATTAATTAGAAATTATATAGATTAATAGATCGTGTATTGCATCTGTTAATCTATAGTTTAATCTTAGTATTTATCATTATTTATACTTCGGATTATGGTTTTTGTTTAGTAATAAAGTAGTTAATGTACATACATAGAAAAGTGGGTAATTATTAATGGCAAGTCAAAAGATAAGAATTAAGTTAAAAGCGTTTGAACATAGAGTGTTAGATAAGTCTGTAAAGGATATAGTGAATACTGTTAAACGTACAGGGGCTAGAATTGTAGGTCCTATACCATTACCAACTCGCATAGAGAAATTTTGTGTAACAAGATCTCCCCATGTAGATAAGAATTCACGTGAACAGTTCGAAATAAGAACACATAAAAGACTTATAGATATTTTTGAGTATAACCCACAAACGATAGAAGCTTTAACTAAGTTAGACCTATCAGCAGGGGTAGATGTAGAGATTAATCAGTAGAGTAGTATTTATTGATTTAGGCTGAACAAGAGTTTGCTTTACATTGCTAGGCTGAGAATTTGAGTATTAGTTTAGTGTTTAATAACGAAATTATAGAATTATAAGGCAGGATATAGATAGATGGGAAAGGGAATAATAGGTAGAAAAGTTGGAATGACACAGATTTTCTCCTCTAATGGTGTAGTGATACCAGTGACGGTTATTGAAGCCGGCCCATGTTTTGTTACTCAGAAGAAAACATTAGAGTCTGATGGTTACAGTGCTATTCAGATAGGTTTTCAGCAGATAGTATCTGAGAACAAAGTAAATAAACCTATGACAGGTCATTTTAAGAAAGCTGGAGTAACTCCAATGAAGTATCTTAAAGAGATCCGTCTAGACCAAACAGATGATTTTAATATCGGTCAAGAGATAAAAGCTGAGATTTTTTCAGAAGGCGATCTTGTAGATATTCAAGGTGTTTCATTAGGTAAAGGTTTTGCGGGTGTTATGAAGCGACATAATTTTGCGGGTGGTCCAGCGGGTCACGGTTCAGGTTTTCACCGTAGAGTTGGTTCGATTGGTATGAAAGAGCATCCAGGGGAAGTTTATAAGGGCAGAAAAATGCCAGGTCACATGGGTAATAAAGTAGTAACTACTCAGAGACTAAAAGTGGTTAAAGTTATGACTGAGACTAATGTTATATTAGTTGAGGGAGCTGTTCCGGGACATAAGAACGGTATAGTTTATATAAAAGAGACTGTTAAACCTAAACGTTAGGTTTTGTTGATATCAGTATATTATATTGAAGTAATAACAGAGAGATAAAAAGATGGCTAAAATAGATGTTTATAATCTAAAGAATGAGGTTGTTTCTACTGCAGAGATTGATGATGAGATAATTAATTATCCAGTTAATCCAGTTCTTGTCCACGAAGTGGTAAAGATGCAGTTAGCAAATAAGAGACAAGGTACACACTGCACTAAGACGAAAGGTAAAGTTTCGGGTGGTGGCAGAAAGCCTTACAAGCAGAAAGGTACAGGTAATGCAAGAGCAGGATCTAACAGATCTCCATTATGGCGTGGTGGTGGTACTACATTTGGTCCACAGCAGAGAGATTACTCTTACTCTATGCCTAAGAAGAAAGTTAAGAATGCTTTAAAATCAGTTTTAAGTTCTAAATACGATGATGGCGGGCTAATTATATTAGATTCATTATATGTTGAGATGGGTAAAACAAAAGAAGCATTAGTGATACTAAATAACTTTGCATTAGATAGAGGCGTTTTATTTATCGTGGATACACTTGATGAGAAAGTAATACGTTCATTTGGTAACCTAAAATGTGCAAACATATTGCATATAGATGGCTTAAATGTATACGATCTAGTTAATTCTCGTAAAGTATTCATTCTTAAATCTTGTCTTCCATTGTTAAAAACGGCGACTGGACTTGAGAGTAAACAAGCACCTGTAACGGATAGTAAAGAAGCAGCATCGGCTTAAGTAGAATAGCTAAATATATAGTGATTTAATAGGAAAGAGTTATGATAACAATATATGACGTATTAAGAAGACCTCATTTGTCAGAGAAGGCAGTATTTCAGAAAGAGCAGTTTAACGCTGTTGTTTTCCAAGTACATACGGCTGCGAATAAGATTCAGATAGCACAGGCAGTAGAGAAATTTTTTGAAGTTAAAGTTCGTGCGGTTAGAACGGCAAACTTTAATGGAAAAGTTAAACGTTTTGGTAAAAAAACAGGACGTCGTCAAGATTGGAAGAAAGCGGTTGTGTATTTAAAAGAAGGCGAAACTTTAGATTTTGCATAGAAGGGGTACAGTTTAGATGGGCATAAAGAAATATAATCCAACATCGAAAGGTGTTCGCTTTAGAACAAATAGTGATTACTCAGAGGTAACAGCATCATCTCCAGAGAAATCGTTAACGGTATCTAAAACAAGAAGATGTGGAAGAAACAATAACGGTCGTATTACAGTTCGTCACCAAGGTGGCGGTAATAAGCGTCGTTATCGTTTGATAGATTTTAAACGTAATAAAGATATCGTTGTTGCAAATGTTGCAACTATAGAATACGATCCAAATAGATCAGCAAGAATAGCATTGTTGCATTATCTTGATGGTGAGAAACGTTATATCATAGCTCCAGTAGGATTGAAAGTTGGCGACAAAATTCAATCAGGCGAGGGTGCAGATATAAAAACTGGTAACACATTACAATTATGTAACATGCCAGTTGGTACAGTGATCCATAATGTTGAGCTTCGTCCAGGTAAAGGTGGACAGATGGTTAGATCAGCAGGTTCATTTGCACAGTTATTATCTAAAGAGGGCAAATATTGCCACGTTAGATTACCATCAGGCGAGATTAGATTGGTTAAGTCGGAGTGTAGAGCTACGATTGGACAAGTATCTAATCAAGAGCATGATAATATATCAATCGGTAAAGCTGGTCGTAAGCGTTGGATGGGAGTTCGTCCAACAGTTAGAGGGGTTGCAATGAACCCAGTAGATCACCCGATGGGTGGTGGTGAAGGACGTACATCAGGTGGACGTCATCCAGTAACACCATGGGGTAAACCGACAAAAGGTTATAAGACTCGTAAGCGTAACAAGCAATCTAACAAATATATTGTTAAGAGTCGTAAGAAAAAGTAATTAAGAAAAGAGTATATTAAATATTGTTATATCTATTTAATACTATATAGTTTATATAAACGGATAGTTATTAACTTAGGAGGATTAACGTGCCAAGATCGTTAAAGAAAGGCCCATTTATTGATGATCATCTACTGAAGAAGGTAGATGTTGCTAAAAGTTCGGGCAGTAAGCAAGTTATCAAAACGTGGTCAAGAAGAAGTACTATCATACCAGATATGATTGGATTAACTTTTGCTGTTCATAATGGACATAAATTTATTCCTGTCTATGTTACAGAGAATATGGTTGGTCATAAATTGGGTGAATTTTCATTAACAAGAACTTTTAAAGGTCATAAGAAAGATGATAAAAAGGTTAAAGGAAGATAGATTATGGATGTAAAAGCTACAGGCAAGTATATAAGGGTTTCTACACGTAAGACAAGAGAAGTAGCGGCGTTAATACGCGGTAAACAAGTTGATGCAGCGATGGCATTGCTTAAGTTTACACCACGTAAAGGTGCATTGGCTATATTTAAAGTTCTAAGGTCTGCTGTTGCGAACGCTGAGGAGAATCATAAGATTCGTGATTTCTCAAATTTTAAAGTGAAGATATTAAATATTGAGATGGGTCCTCCGTTAAAGAGATTCATGCCAAGAGCACATGGTAGAGCGTCTCTTATTTGTAAGCCGACTACTCATATAAAAGTAGTTATTGCAGATGATCAAGGGGGTAAATAGTGGGACAGAAGGTTAATCCAACTGGTTTTAGAGTAGGTGTAAGCAAGCCATGGAATTCGGTTTGGTACGCTAATAAAACAGATTATGCGAAACATCTAATTGAAGATATAAGAATACGTACATTTTTACGTAAGAAGCTTTCACAAGCTGGTATATCTCAAATTGTTATAGAACGTATGAGTGGTAAAGTTAGAATTACGTTAAACAGTAGCCGTCCTGGAGTAGTTATTGGTAAGAAGGGAGCAGAGATTGAAAAATTGAAGCTTGAACTTAAAAAATATACTAGCTCAGAGGCGTTAATAGTTATCAGAGAGATCAAAAAACCAGAATTAGACTCAAAATTAGTTGCTGAGGGTATAGCTCAACAATTAGTAAGAAGAGTTGCATTCAGACGAGCTATGAAGAAAGCTGTATTACAGACTTTAAAATCTGGAGCTTTAGGTATCAAAGTTATGTGTAGTGGTAGATTAGCTGGTGCAGATATAGCAAGAAGCGAGTGGTACATTAAAGGACGTGTTCCTTTACAAACATTACGTGCTTCAATCGACTATAACACTGCTGAAGCGTTGACTACATTTGGTATCATCGGTATTAAAGTTTGGATTTTCACTGGTGAGATATTAGAAGATAGATCAGGCACTTCAAAGGAGGTAGAATAGTATTATGTTACAGCCAAAGAAGACGAAATATAGAAAGCAGTTTAAAGGTAGAATAAAAGGTAAAGCGACCAAAGGTCACACAGTTGTTTACGGTGATTTCGGATTAGCTAGCGAATGTAAAGCTAAGATTACGAGCCGTCAAATAGAAGCAGCCCGTATCGCTATTAACAGATATTTAAAAAGGGGTGGAGATGTTACAATTCGTATATTCCCACACAAACCGGTAACTAAAAGAGCAGCAGAAGTTCGTATGGGTAAAGGTAAAGGTCCTTTAGATGGTTATGTTGCTCCAGTAAAAGAGAGAACTATGCTATTCGAAATAGGTGGCGGTGTAAGTGAAGCAGATGCTAGAGAAGCATTCCGTAGAGCATCACATAAACTACCTATTAAGACTAAGATTGTTATTAAAGCACAAGTTCAAACTTCTGTGGAGGGTGTATAATTATGAAACCGACAGAGCTAAGAGATATTAGCACAGAAGAGTTATCTGCTAAAGAGCAAGAGATACGTGAGAGTGTATTCCGTATGCGTTTCAAGTTATCTACTGGTGAGTTAGAAGATACCTCAAAGATTAAACAATCAAAAAAGGATATAGCGCGTATTAAGACGATTATGTCAGAGCGTAACAGGAAGGCAGACGATGGAAGCAAGTAGAGGAAGAAGAAAAGTACGTCGTGGTATAGTTGTAAGCGATAAGATGCAGAAGACAGTTGTGGTAAAGATTGAACGTCAGATGCTTCACCCAATGTACAGAAAATATATTAAACGCTCAAAAACCTTTTTTGCTCATGATGAAGAAAATGCTGCAAAAATCGGCGATAAAGTAGAGATTATTGAAACTCGTCCTCTAAGCAAGAATAAATGCTGGAGAGTTAGTGCGATACTTTCACAAGCTTTAGAGAGTAGAACAAAGGGGGCTGAGTAGTATGGTTCAGGTTCAGTCAAGATTAATAATTGCAGATAATTCTGGTGCTAAAGAGATTATGTGTATTAAAGTTTTAGGTGGCTCACGTAAGCGTTACGGTAGAGTTGGTGATATTATTGTTGCTTCGGTAAAAGAGGCTGCTCCAGATAGTAATATTAAGAAAGGTACAGTTATTAAGGCTGTTGTTGTTAGAACTAAAAAAGAGAAGCGTCGTGAGGATGGTACATACATCAAGTTTGACGATAACGCTGCTGTTTTAGTTAACAAACAAAGCGAGCCAGTAGGTACCCGTGTTTTTGGTCCAGTAGCAAGAGAGCTTAGGGGTAAAGGTTTTTTAAAGATAGTATCTATGGCACCTGAGGTTCTTTAATTATTGTTCCGCTACTAAGATTGTAAAGAGGTTTTTGATAGATGAAGACGAAGAAGATCAAGTATAAATTGTTTAAAGACGATCCTATAATAGTTACGGCTGGTAAGGATAAGAAAACAAAGACGAAAATTGTTTCTGTTGATAAAATAAATGGTAAGGTGCTTGCAGAGAATGTTGCAATTGTTAAGCGTCATACTAAGCCAAACGCACTTAATCCTGATGGTGGTATCATTGAGAAAAGTATGCCAGTGGATATATCTAATGTTATGTACCTATGTGGTAAATGTGACAAGGGTGTTAGATTAGGCGTTAAGATTTTAGAAAATGGTAAGAAGTCTAGATTTTGTAAATCTTGTGGCGAATTGTTAGATAAGAAATAATGATAGTGATTTGTGAGGTCTTATAAGATGACAGTTTTAAGAGAGAAGTATCAGAAGGAAGTAATCCCTTTTTTGATGAAAGAGAATGGATATAAAAATATCAACCAAGTTCCTGTTGTTACGAAAGTAGTATTAAACATGGGTGTTGGTGAAGCTGCGACAAACTCTAAAGTTTTAGATCATGCAGTTGCTGATATGGCGAAGATTGCGGGTCAGAAACCTATTTTAACAAAAGCTAAGCGTTCGATCGCTGGTTTTAAGTTAAGAGAGGGTATGCCGATTGGTTGCAAGGTTACGCTTCGTAATGAGATTATGTATGAGTTTTTACAACGTTTCTTTAATATTGCTCTAGCAAGGGTTAGAGATTTTAAAGGTGTTAATCCGAACTCATTTGATGGAAGAGGTAATTATGCTGTTGGTATTAAAGAGCAGATTATTTTTCCTGAGATTGATTATGATAGAATAGATAAAGTTCGTGGATTAGATGTTATAATAACAACAACAGCTAAAACGGATGAAGAAGGCAGACAGTTATTAAGAGCACTCGGAATGCCGTTTGCTTAGTATGAGACTTTAGGGGGTATCATTTGGCTACAACAGCAAAATATAACAGCGCATTTGAGAAGAAGAAATTTAAAGTTAGAAAGAACAATCGTTGTCCATTATGTGGCAGAGCGAGAGCGTATTTAAGAAGATTTAATATGTGTCGTATCTGTTTTCGTAAATTAGCGTTAGCTGGTGACATTCCGGGCGTACGCAAATCTAGCTGGTAAAATTAGGTGGAGATAAAATTATGAGACTTACTGATCCTATATCGGATATGTTAACCCGTATTCGTAATGCACTTATGGTAAAACATGAGAAAGTAAAGATACCATATTCTAAGATGAAAGAGAATATAGCTTTAGTATTAAAGCAAGAAGGATATATAAGAGAATTTCAGATAGAACCTGTTGGTAATCATCAAGATATCGTTGTTTTTCTTAAGTATACCGACATGAATGATTCTGTAATACGTGGGTTAAAGCGTATATCAAAACCGGGTGGTAGAGTTTACATTAACACTAAAAGCCTTACATTGGTTTTAGGTGGTTTAGGTAATGGAATAATATCTACATCATCAGGTATCAAAACGGTTAAGCAGTGTCTTACAGAAAAAGTTGGTGGAGAGTATCTTTGTCAGATTTGGTAATCGACAGAGATTAAGGAGATTTTTTGATGAAAACAGAAGTTAAAGAGAAATCAAAATACAATGTATCAAGAATAGGTAAATCACCTATCGAGCTTCCAGCGGGAGTTAGTGTGAAGTGCGATTCATCTAATCTTGTTACAGTTGAAGGGCCGAAAGGAAAATTATCTCAGCAATTGCCTGAGGGAATTACTTTAAAAGTTGAGAACAACATCGTTGAACTAATGTGTGATCCAGATGTTGTCTTAAAAATAAGAGTTCAGCACGGTTTGATGCGTACATTAGTATCAAATATGGTAGTTGGTGTTTCTAACGGTTTTGAGAAAGTATTAGAGATAGTTGGTGTTGGTTACAGAGTTACTTTAAAAGATAAAGATTTAGATTTAGCTATGGGTTTTTCACATCCTTGTGTATTTCTTGCTCCAGCTGGTATAGCATTTACAGTTGAAGGAACTAACAGGATAATCGTTAAAGGTATAGATAAGCAATTAGTCGGTCAAGTAGCTGCAAACATAAGAAAGATTCGTAAACCTGAACCTTATAAAGGGAAAGGAATTCGTTATCAAAATGAAAAAATTATGTTAAAAGCTGGTAAGTCTGGTAAGAAATAATTTAAGAGGTATCTGTTGTGGGTAAGATAAGCAAGGTTGAAGGTCGTAATAAACGTCACTTTCGCATAAGAAAGAAATTATCAGGAAGTTCATCTAGACCACGTTTAGCGGTGTTTAGAAGTAACAGTTATATTTATGCTCAACTAATAGATGATGAGTCAGGTATCACTTTGGCTTCAGCTAGTTCATTAGAAAAAGACATTAGGTCGAAATATAATGGCAAGTTGAATAAAGAAGTTGCCTCATTGATAGGTAAAACTATTGGAGATAGAGCAGTAGTAAAGGGTATCAAGCAAGCAGTATTTGATAGAGGTGGTTTTATCTACCATGGTAAGATAAAGTCATTAGCTGATTCGGCAAGAGAAGCCGGACTTGAATTTTAGTTGGGGGTATCACTTTGAGCGTTGAAGAGAATCTGATAACCGATAAGGTTGTACATATAGGTAGAGTTACTAAGGTTGTTAAAGGTGGACGTATATTTAAATTTACGGCACTAGTAGTTGTGGGCGACCATAATGGTAATGTAGGTATTGGTCATGGTAAGGCGAGAGAAGTGCCTGATGCTATACGTAAAGCGATAGAATTTGCTAAGAAGAGCATGGTATCTATTCCAGTTGTTAAAGGTTCGATCCCTCATGCTACGGTTGGTAAGTATGGCGCGAGTGAGCTTGTGATGAAACCTGCAGCACCGGGTACTGGTATAATTGCTGGTGGAGCTGTTAGATCGTTATTTGAATTAGCTGGTGTACAGAATATATTGGCAAAATCAGTAAGAAGTCGTAATCCATATAATTCGTTATATGCAGCGATGAACGGTTTTGAAAATATTCGTACATTAAATCAAGTTGCTGATGCAAGAAATATTCCAAGATCAGCGTTAATGGGTAAAACTAATAAAGTTTAGCATTGGTAATAGTAATAATTAATCGAGTTATATATTGGTATAGCTTAGAGGTGTAAAGATGAAATTAAATGACCTAAAACCGGGTTATAGAGCAAATAGAGATACAAAAAGATTAGGACGTGGAACAGGTTCAGGTCAAGGTACGTCAGCAGGTAAGGGTACTAAGGGTCAGAAGGCTAGAAAATCTGGTAACGTACGTATAGGATTTGAGGGTGGTCAGATGCCACTTATTCGTCGTATACCAAAACGTGGTTTCTCTAATGTTAGATTTGCGCTTGTTTTTGAAATTGTTAATTTAGAAGATATCGACATGAGATTTTCTGATAATGATACGGTTGATAAAGCAACATTGAAAGCTAAAGGTCTTGTTAACGGTAATAAAGATGGTATCAAGATTTTAGGAAACGGCGAACTTAGCAAGAAGAAGTTATCGTTTGTTATAGATAGAATATCTAAATCAGCAGAAGTTAAAATAACTGCAGCTGGTGGATCGGTTGAGAAAATATATCACGAGCCAAAAGTACCAGTAGTGAAAAAAGGGCACAAGTGGAATAGATCATAATCATCAATTCAATACGGGTCTACATTAAGTGGGCTAGGTTTTGCGAGTTGGGCTAGGTTTAGCGAGTGTGCTAGTTTTAGTGGATCGGGTATAATGATTAGGTTTAGTTGATTGGGTATAGTTTGACTAAGTTTGGTATGTTCGGTTTAGTGTTCTAAGTTTGTGTGCTAGTTTT
>CAMQYB010000022.1 GCA_947039055.1 uncultured Deferribacteraceae bacterium | reverse complement strand
TTTATCAACTTATAACATCTCTATTTTATAGCAATAAAAAAGAGAGAGATAAAATCTCTCTCTACAATACAATAGTAATTAATATATTTTTAAATCTAATATAAATAATTAATTCTAATTAATATAGATACAGCCGAATTGATTAATAGTCTCTATAAGGACCGTCAACAACACCTGTACAAATATCAACTATGAAAATTAAATCAGGGCCGAAACCTTGTTTCTCTGCTTCAATTTTATAAACTGTATACTCGATATCTACATCTTCAATATAATATTTTGGATGTTTCTTTTTCAATATCTCTTGTACTTTACCGATCGCAACAGCATACTCTACTTGCTTGCCATCTTTACAAAATGAAGCAGCACTTTGATACTTTCCGTAGTCATCATCATCTGCAAACGCAAACCCTACTGACAGTAAAGAAAACATAACTAACATTAACACTTTTTTCATAATTTAAAACCTCCGTTTTACTAATCATATCAATACTATCACAAGTATCAATAGTTCGAAATTATTATAACCACATAAAAATAAAAGGTAAAGCTCTAATATGAGCGATACCCTTATTTAATTTATTATAAACATATTATTTATTATTAAATTTGCACAAACATTTAATTACTTAGTTTGATAAATTTTTCAAAATTACATCAACTGATTTGGAGCTAATTTCATGTATTGAACATTACCTAGTCGTTTTAACTCTTCTAACTGTTTAATGTACTCTTTATTATACTCATCAGACACTCGCTTTTCATCAAGATTTACAAGAACATAGTTCATGCCGTTTGATGATCGCCATTTATTTCTAACGTGCATAGCGTAATTAAGGTTTATAGCCGTGCCTGATGATATCATCCATATCAATCTATTGCGAACTTTACTATCTTGTATCGCCATGATATCTGGATCTTTAGCAAGTTTATACATTACAGATTTAACAATATCATTTTTAATAATTAATTTAGCATCACTTATCGCTGTTGCTTCCTCTAAATTAGATTTAACAGTGTTAAGTGGTGGTAAATCATTACGCTTTATCACCCATGTTGGTATATTGGAGTCAGCTAAAAGTTTACCCTTATTAGGGATCTCTTTAACCCTAGCAGGCGTTGCTGGTACTGCAATCTTAGGCACAACTGGTGCAATAGGAATAACTGCAACTGCAACAACTTCTGCAACCTCCGCAGGGCTAGATACGTTATCAACCACTTTAGCATCAGGAACACTTGGTGCTACTGTTAAAGGAATAACCGCTGCAACTTCAACATCAGACGGAGCAACAACTACTTCTGGAATAACTGCTTTTGGTTGACTAACAATCAATTTAGGAGTTTCCTTAACATGATATACACCTGAAACAACAGATGCAAATGGACCACATATTCTATCCCAAGGTAATGGCGATTCTGGATTTGAAACAAGAATATCTCGTATCCCTTCCTCACCTGATTCGTTAATCAATTTAACGACTGCATCAAAAATTGCACCTTTCTTAGTTAAACTTATTTTACCAACAAAAGTACCCTCTTTTAGATCATATATTTTCATAGCATCGCCAGAATAGATAACTATCATATTTGAGTTATCAATACCTGAGAAAACACCACCATTAAGCTCTATAGTATAAAGAAGTTCTTTATTATTATAATCGTACACATTTAAATCATTACCTGAAACTGTAAGCAATCTTGCAGATCTTGAATCTACATATACTTTATCTGCAAAAACTCTAAGAAACATTTTTGCTTCAGTTAGATCTGATTTTGTTTGATAAATACCACTACGAGCATGTATCATTATTGAATTAAACCTACTATCTAATATAACTCCTATAATAGGAACTTTTAAATCTGATATCTTATCTAACCTTCCAGAAAAACTCCAAACAGTTATAACTCCAGTCTTATCAGCAGAGTATAAAACACGTTTATCGCCATCAATGGCAACAGACACAACGTCCACTATGAAAGTCTTTTTGAATAAAGGTATAATCTTCTCATCCAATAAACGATAGAATAAAATTGATCTACCATCAGATGTTACAATATATTCACCTGTTGAGTCTTGATAAATATCTTTAATATTACCATCATGCGAATCAGATGATACTGCCTCATCACCAGTTACAGTGTTGTAAAGCTTTAATGTCGATCCATCAGCCAGTATCAACTTGTCAGGATAATATTTTGAGACCTCAAAAAACCTAGGAATAAATCCTATCGTATCGATCCTTTCAGCACTACAATCACGCATAGATATCTTAAATATTGAGATATCTTCCTTATCTGTTGCTGCAACAAATAGAGATCTATTCAATGATAGATACTCTACAGCACGTATGCCTATTGCGTAACTACTTGATGTAGTTGATAAAAAAAACAATGTTAGGAATAATAATTTGTTCATCATATCTCTAGATGTTACATTAAAAGAGATATTTTTGCAATAAAAATAGATATAAACGTTCACTGTTTCCAATTTCTTTTAAGAGGTATAATATTATGAATTCAATAAGCGGTACAAAAAAAGTCCTTTCATTAGTTATCATCACAGCTGTAATTCTTCTGCTTGGATTTGTAAATCCTCTCGTATTTACTCCTATTAATATGGAGTGGTATGACGCTCTCAATAAATCAAAACTCACTCCACCTTCATTTTTATTTGCGTATGTATGGTTATTTCTTTATATAGTTCAGGCTATTGCTGTTTGGCTTATATATATAAGTGAAAAAGTTGAACCACGTACAAAAGCTATCAATCTATTTATAGCTCAAATGGGATTAAATGTTATATGGAGTTATCTATTTTTTGAGATGAAAAGCGTAGGACCATCGTTAATTGATATTCTTATTATGGACGTTTTAGTTGTTATATGTATCGTACTATTTTGGAAAATCAATAAAATAGCAGCAGCTCTACTATTTCCATATATCGGTTGGTTATCGCTTGCAACTTACCTCAATTTTTATATTTTGATTAATAACTAGTTTTAAACTTTCTCCCGATTTAAAACTGTCCCCCCTTGTATAAATATAGGCTAGACAATAAAATAACTTGTAAAAAGAGTTAAAATTGTTTAGCCTTATCTATAATATATTATATATTATGGATAAATGTCTTAATTATGAGGTTTTAAATTATATGAAGCGACTACACATATCACACAACGATCTTGACGGCGTTGGATGTGGTATTTTAATAAAAAAATTCTTACCTGGGAAAACAGATACTGTCTACCTATCATACGATGAAATAGATCCACTACTCAACTCTGAACTTGATCGCTACGATGAAATTATTATCACAGATGTTTCTCCATCATATAAATCTGTTGCAAAAGTTATATCTGAGAAAGAACTCCTTATTATAGATCATCATCTATCAAGTGAATCATTAAAAGATTTTCCGAACGTTTATCACGATATAAATTTCTGTGCAACGATGCTAACATATAAATATCTTGAAGATAACGGATATCCAGTTCAAGAGTATAAAGAGTTAGCTGAAGCTATTAACGATATTGATCTATGGCACATGAAACGTAAAGATAGCCTAGAGATGGGTGTATTATTTAACGTACTTGGAATATCTAGGTTTGAAAGTAGATTTCTGAAAACTCCGTATAACGGCTTTAACGAACTTGAAACAACTATTATAGAACTTGAAACTGAAAGAAAAGATACTTATATGTTTAAAGCGATGAAAAGGCTTAATAGTTATGTTGATAAATCAGGAAAATCTGTAGCTGTTGTTTTTGCAGAGGCGTACGCTTCTGAGTTAGGCAATAAAATTATTGTAGACAATGCGATAGATTATGTTGTGATAATAAACGCTCAAGCAAAAAGAGTATCATTACGTTCTGCTCCACATATTGATGTTAGATTACTTGCAGAAAAATTTGGCGGCGGCGGACATAAAAACGCTTCAGGGTTTCAGCTAAAAGAGAAAAGTGTTGATATCGAAAAGATTTTAACAGATATGGAGATAATATAAATTGAATGTAAGTTTTATAAAATCAGCAGCTAAACTTAATCAGTTCCCTGAAAGTGATCTGCCTGAAATATGTTTCTCTGGTAGAAGTAACGTTGGTAAATCATCTTTACTCAACTTATTGACGGAAAGAAAATCACTCGCAAAAATAGGTAAAACACCTGGTAAAACAAGACTCGTAAACTTCTTTAATATTGATAATAAATATATCTTCACTGATCTGCCTGGATACGGATACGCTAATGTGTCTAAGACGGAGAGAGCAAGCTGGGGTGCGTTAATCGAAGGATATCTTCATAAACGTGATAACCTTAAATTAGCTATTCAATTATTAGACTCAAGAAGAGTACCAAATGAAAGTGATATGCAGATGATTGATTTCTTTAACTGTATAAAATTAGATACATTAATCGTACTTACAAAATGTGATAAATTATCTAACAACCAGCTAACTAATCAGATGAAAATGATATCTGAAAAACTGTCTATCTCTAAAGATAAAATCATTCAAACAACTATTAGAAAAAGTAGTTCAAAAGATAAGATATTAGAGTATATTAATGCAAACTATTAACCGTTACGATAAAATAATTGTATAAATAAAATTATTTATATACTTCAATTCTATCAGATATTTCTATATATATTGGATCTAAAATAAGCGATTTATAAAAATATTTTAGTTGACTAAATTAAAATTTATGCGTAAAGTACGTTTAACAAAATTATAAAAGGACAGAGTAAATTATTATGATAACAAATTTCTACAACATGTATTGGTGGCAAATGTTATTAAATTTATTCATGCTAAAAGGAGCAATGTCCGTGCATTCTAATTAACTAAAATTATAATTATTATTTTATAATTATTTATAGATAACAGATATCAACGTAGAGCTTTTTGGCTTTACGTTTTTTTTATGCTTATTTTTAAAGTTATCATCGTAAATATTTTTATTAAAGGAGTTTCATTATGTCAAAGGTTATGTCAAAAGAAGAAGTTAAAGTGTTCATTTATAATATACTGAACGGACTTGGAATGGGTGTAATATTCGCATTAATACCAGGTGTGTTGATAGGTGAAATTATGAGAACATTTATAGATACGTTCCCGTACGCAAATGAGATCTTAGCGATCACTACAATATCAACAAGGATCATGCCTGCGATTATAGGCGTATGTGTTGCCATGCAGTTTAAATTCTCACCGATGGCTACAGTTTCAATCGGGGCTGCAACGATGATAGCATCTGGTGTTGCAATATTTAATCCAGATAACACCTTTACATTAACTGGAACTGGCGACGTTATAAACTCTCTAATCACAGCAACTATCGGCGTTATTGTTGTGAAAATATTAAACACAAGATTTAGATCAATTCAAGTTATAATCCTACCCATTACCGTAATATTAGTAGCTGGTGGAATAGGCACTCTACTTCTACCTTATGTATCATTAACGACTAGTTACGTTGGAGAAGTTATAGTTTTATTCACAACTCTACAACCAACACTCATGTGTATATTAATTGCGATGTCGTTCTCTGTTATAATCGTAACACCGATCTCAACGGTTGGATTAGCGTTAGCTATAGAGCTTGCAGGAATAAGTGCAGGTGCTGCAAATTTAGGAGTTGTTGCCTCATCGTTCGGACTTGGAATTGCAGGACTTAAAGTTAATAATTTTGGACTCGTAATATCACACTTTATAAGTTCACCAAAAATGCAGTTAGCAAATTTTGCAAGAAAACCAACTATCATTCTGCCTACCCTTTCAATCGCAGCAATACTAGGTTTTGTATCAAGCTTTATAGGTATCAAAGGAACGTCACTTAGTGCAGGGTTCGGACTTGCAGGGTTTATAGGACCTATCAACGCTTTCAATTTTATGGACTACAACACAACAAATAAAATAATTATAATATCAGTTATGTACTTTATACTTCCACTTATTTTAGCATTTATATTCAAGTTTCTATATATTGATAAATTGAAAATAATTTCGCCTAATGATTATAAAATTAATTTAGATTAAGTTTAGTTTAGTTAGATTGAATTTAAATCCATTTAGATTAATTGATTAATTACTTATAGAAATAATTTCACAACTAGCATAAAAAATATTAAAAAGTTAGGAGATCGTTATGAAAATTATTATGTATGCAGTAAGGGAGTATGAGCAAACAGCGATAGATTTAGCAGAGAGAAAATTTAATATCACATTAACAAAATGTTCAGATCTTCTATCAATTGATAATGTACATTTAGCTAAGGGACACGACGCTATTATTTTCACAGGAAGCTGTGACGCAGGGGGTGAGATTTTAGAGAAACTTTCATCGTATGATATTAAATATATTACAACAAGAACGGCAGGCTACGATAATATAGATCTAAAAACTTTAAAGCGATTAGGCATGAAATCTGCACACGTTCCACGATACTCTCCTAACGCAATATCAGAGTTTGCGGTTCTATCTATTTTATCAATTTTAAGAAAGTATAATATTATGATGAGTAGAGTTCAACAACAAAATTACTCTCTAAATAACAATATAGGTAGAGAGATCAGAAATATGAATATAGGTGTGATAGGAGCTGGAAGAATAGGTTTAAAAGTTATAGAAACGCTAGACGGTTTTAGACCTAAAAAAATCTTAGCAAACGATATTGTAGAAAATATAGAAGTTAAAAAATATGCAACATTTGTGTCTCTTGAAACAGTTTTAAAAGAAAGTGATGTGATAACTTTACACACAAATCTAACCGACTCAACGTATCATATTATAAATAGAGAAAGTATAGAACTTATGAAAGATGGCGTTGTGATTATTAATACATGCAGAGGTGCAGTTATTGATACTAAAGCTCTGCTTGATGGTATAGATAGTGGAAAGATTGCAGGTTATGCGACAGATGTTTATGAGTATGAAAAAAATATTCTCCATTACAATTTAGAGGGAAAAGTTATTGATGATGAATTATTTAATAGATTAAAAAATAATGATAAAGTTATCTTGTCTCCTCACTGTGCATTTTATACAGATGAAGCTGTAGAAAATATGGTTGAATATTCTATAAAAAACATCTATGATTATATTGAAATCGGCAACTCTGATAATAATATTTCAACCGATTAAAGGATATCTATATCACATTACGTAATTATATTTTTGTAGCTGGAGTAACTTGCATATTACTATTTCTCTCTACTGCGTTCATATATTCTAAGAGTAATACACATGATGCAAAAGTTATTTTTCTTGGTGATGGTGCGTATCTGACTGAAATAGTTAAAGATATTTATGGTGCAAAAAAATCTGTGTACTGTGGTAATTATATGTTTAAACTTGATGAAGAGTTAATCGGCACGCCTAAAAATGAACCTGTAGCATTAATTGCGACTGCGTTAGTGAAAGCTAAAGAGAACGGTGTGGATGTTAAACTTCTACTAGATATCGAGAAGAAAAAAGATCGACTAAGTAAGTATAATACTAAAACTGCAGATATACTTAATAAGCATAATATTGAAATTTATTTTGATAGTAGAAAGAAAAGGTTTCACCCAAAAATGTGCGTTATAGATAATAATATAGTTTATATCGGAAGCCATAATTTTACATACTCTGCGATGAGACGCAACAATGAAGTGTCTGTGAAAATTGTGTCAAAAGATATCGCAACTGATAGTATTAAATATCTAAATCAGATAGATAAAGAACTTTATAAATAATAATCTATCTTATATTTTGAACAAGTTGATGGATATAAAATATAACTCTCAAAATATAATGAGTTTTAAAAATTAATATAAAGTATAATGATTAAATAGTTTCGTTATAATAGCAATAAAATTATAGGATAGGAGAAGTTTTAAAATGTTTGGACCAAACCCTAATGACATATACCCGAACCCAAAATACAAATCAATTGTTTTTTTAAAAAACATAGTAACAAACCCAAATATAGTTGTTGGAGATTACACATTTTATTCATCAGAAAAAGAGTGTCCAACACAGTTTGAAAAGCACGTCACTCACCATTATGATTGGGTTGGCGACAAGTTAGTAATAGGTAAATTCTGTGCGATAGGCGAAGGGATAGAGTTTATTATGAACGGAGCAAATCATCGTATGTGTTCAATCACAACCTACCCTTTTGATATACTTGATGGAGGCTGGGAACTTAGTAAACCTGATTATCCTATCATGCCATTTAAAGGCGATACTGTGATCGGTAACGATGTTTGGATCGGTCAAAATGTTACTATCTTACCTGGCGTTAAAATCGGAGATGGTGCAATTCTTGGTGCTGGATCACTTGTTACTAAAGATGTAGAACCGTACACTATCATCGGTGGCAATCCTGCAAAAGCGATACGTAAAAGATTTACAGATGAGAGGATTGAGTATCTTCTTGATGTTAAATGGTGGGACTGGGATATAGAGAAAATATCTACGAACCTGAACCTGCTATGCAGTTGCGATATCAATGTTGTACAAAAAGGCGATATCAAACCTAAATAGTTGGCACTTACCAAACCGTAATAACTTATAGTATGCTAAACTGATATTAAGCCTAAATAGTTGATACTTACCAAACCACAATAACTTGCAATATGTTAAACCGATATTAAACCTAAATAATTAATTGTAGTTAAACTGTAATAACTTATAATATGTTAAACCGATATTAAACCTAAATTGTTGGCACTTACCAAACTGCAAAAAGTTGCAATATGTTAAACCGATATTAAACCTAAATAATTAACAGTAGTTAAACTGTAAAAAGTTCATAAATATTACTCATAATCACTAACAATAATTCAGTTGGTATTGGTTTTGCTAAGATATACTTGAAAATATATTTTAGGTGTTCTATGAAAGTAATGAGTAATCAATTCACAAAAGGAATTGACAACGGTTTTAAAACATACGGATTAGAGGTTAAGGCTATAGTAAGTGGAGTTACAAACTCTCTCTTTCGCCTTAAACTACATGATCTTTTTCATGAATCGGAAACGATTGGTTTAGCAGTCAACACTATATCTGGAGAAGATTTCCATGCTGATTGGAACACGATAATCAGTAACGATCTGATCCCTCTTCTTTATGAATGTAAAAGAACTGACTCGATGACACCTGTTGCATTGATCGTTCCTTCAAGCGATCTAACAAGGCTTACTGCATATCTAAAACTTCTAAACATTGAAGTTAATGTATATCAACTTTTTCAAGGTTACTCTGTTGCTGGTATTAAAAAAAGTTATATAGAAAAATTCTATAATAGTTTCATGACTGAGAAAGCAAGAATTGCAGATACTACAAATGATACAGCAGATGAAGTTCCTCTAATTAATGAGAAAGCATTAAAAGCAATCATAGCAAAATCATTAACAATTAATTTTCAACAAAGTAAACATCTAAGTGATGTTGTAAAAAATAATAAAGTTATATCTATGCCTGATCTTATGAAAGGTGCTAACCAATCTTCATCAGATATAAATAACGACAACGCACAAAATAATAATGCAGGCAACGATACAAATAAAAGAATGGCGAAAATTTCTAAAGTTAATAATTTTGCTCATCTATATAAAAAGGTTGCAGTTGCATCTTTAGTTGGTATAACGATTGCACTTCTGCTTTCTGTTTTAAAAGTTCTATATTTTTCTAATGTTGATATTAGTGATCCTGCAATAATTATTTCAGCTAAAACTGCTAATAGAGAGTTATATCGAGGGTTCAAGTTTTTCAAAGAACCGAATGTTGATCTTTTAAAAATTCTTGCCAAAAATGATAAAATATCAGGAAAATATTTAAACAAATTAGCAGAAACAGATCTATGGACAAGCGTTGTTGAGAACCCTAAAAGTAACGCTGAATTTATTCTCTACGCATCTAATCATGATTTAGAAAGTGTGAGAATAAGTGCTGCATCTAATCCAACAACTCCATCAACTATTTTAAATAAACTAGCGTTTGATAAATCTGTAAATGTACGCATGGCTGTTGCAAAAAATCCGTCTACTACTGGAAGTGTACTAAATGCTCTTGCCATTGATGTTGCAGGCGTTAAAGAAAACTTATTAGAAAATATAAATCTTACACCTAAACTACTTAAAAGTATCACAGATAGCACCACTCCTACCTGTTCATTTAATAGAAAACTTATGGCGAATAAATTAACTCCTCTTAACACAATTATGTACAACGAAAACAATCCTGATGATTGTATAAGAGAGGGAATTGCGTTAAATGAAACTACGCCATCAGATATAGTTGAACGTCTATCAAATGATCCTAGTCAAAGGGTTAGATCGGCTGCTCTTGTAAGTGATAAAATATCTAACGCTAGATTAAATCAGATTTTTATTGATGATAGTGTGTTTCTTAATCGTGGTGCTAATGTAACTGATGTTATGGCAGCGATACTTAATCCAAACATTAAACAAAGTATCCTTGAAAAAGCTGTGCTTATTAATCCTATTAGATTTAATCCAGTTGTTATAAATAACAAAGCGATATCCGAATCGCTTCTTTCAAATATCAAAATGCACGCTCAAGGTTCAGGTGGTGTAAATCAGTTTCTTCTATTAGCTAAGGATATTCCTGCTAACGCTGAAATATTGAACAAAATTGCACAATCAGTTTTATCTGGAAAATCAACTATATTAACAGCACTAAAGAAAGAGTTAAATATAATTTTTGCAGAGACAATTTACGACCCATACGTTTTGACAGATTATATGTTACGATATGTTAATCTTAAAGATAAAAACAAGATTTCAAGCAAATCTTATTTAAGTGATGATATAGATATCTCTATTGTAGATAACGATAATATTGATTATACTCCAACGAACTTCTCAGACAATACAGATGTTTTAAATTATATTTTAGGCAAGAATAATGGTGAAAAAATTACCAAAGTAGCCTTAAATGCTGCAGATAATATAGTTTACGAAATGTTAATAATCATGTTACCTAAAGTTGAAATTGCTTTAGTTAATAGTAAACTCGTCGATAAAGAGTACACTGACAACTATGCTAAACCAGAAGAGGATTCATATCTATCTAGCGATGAAGGTTTCTTCCAAAACAGTTATAGAATGATTGATCAAGTAAATAATTTCTTTGATGAGGTCTAATGGAACCAAGCAAATTTCTTAATAATGTAAAAAGTGTATTTTTATCAATGGGACTAAAAGTTTTTAAAGGAACAGATGATTTCCCATATTCAAAACCAGAACTTATTGCAGTTTATGAAGAGATAAAAAAATATTACGTTATTCAAGCAATAACTGAGAGTAGTTTCACAGAACCAAACAACTCTATAGATCTAAATGTTGCAGATGAAGATTCTGTTAGGTATTACCTCAATCTTTTAGAAAGAGATAAATACTTAACATCAATAGCAATTTCTATAATGTTTGAACTCACTGAAGCTATATCTAATACATTAAATACTAGCGTAAAAGAAGATCTTGAACTAACTGATATGACTTGTTACGCAGGTATAGTTACAGATATTGCATACTATGATTCAATAGAAAAGGTTTTAAATGTTTTAGAAATTGAAAACAAAAGTCTTGATATTATTGATCAGTTTCAACTCATCTTGATATCAAAAGAAGATACTATCAAGCTCCAAAAAGGGTATAATCAAAAGAGCAATATCGCAAAGAATTGATTATCTAAACTCTTTTAATCCGACCAAAAAAATTATATCATTATATGGAAGTGTAGTTATGTCAAGAATACCCAATTTAGTTTATGCTGATGAAGATGGAAATATCTATCCTCACGAACATTTAAAAATGTCTGTAAGATCTGGTACTTACGATATGCTTCCATACGATACAGAACTTATCAAACTTCCACCATCATCAAGGCTCTATTTTCTTCCACTTACAACAGCTGTTGCCTACGATGAGAATAAATCTACTATGGTTGATTTTGAAGAAGGATTAGCTGTATCAGTTTTTCTGCCACCTGGATATCTTCGTTTATTTCTTCCAAGTTATAAGAAAAAAACCGACTATACTATGCCTCTATTTGCATACACAGCAGTTGGAGAGTTAGATGGAGATCTTGTTGTCCCTGCTATAAAAGTTGATGATGATTCTCATTGGCGTCCATCGTTATACGATTATAGCGATAATTTTGAGAAGAAAGTTGATGAATTCTTAAGTAAAGTAAATAAAAATAATAGATTATATGAACAACTTAAAACATGTGCTTTAAAATATCATTGTACAGCTGCAAAAAACGTATTCTATCCTAGATGGGAGTGTCCAATTCCTACATCTCCATCATGTAACGCTAGCTGTGTAGGATGCATATCTTTACAAACAGATGGTTGTGTTTCGTCACAAGATAGATTAAATTTTATTCCAACAGCAAGTGAAATAGCTGAGGTTGCTTTAAACCATCATGAAACGGCTAAAGATCCGATTATATCTTTCGGACAAGGCTGTGAAGGCGATCCTATACTTCAAACTGATGTTATTGTTGAAGCTGTAAAAATTATTAAAAGAGCTGTGCCGAACCTTACGGTAAATTTTAACTCTAACTGTTCTATACCTGAAAATATAGATAAGTTGATTAACGCTGGAGTTGATAGTTTTCGTGTATCAACAATATCGTTTATAGAAGATACATATAACGCATATTATCGTCCTCGTAAATATGGTATTGAAGATGTTAAAAAATCTATGGAATATATTAGAGATGCTGGTAGATATTTACAGATTAATCTTCTTACTTGTCCTGGATTAAATGATAGAAATTCTGAGGCTGATGAACTGATTAATGTTGTAAAAGAGTATAAAGTAAATCTTATACAGACAAGAAATCTCAATATTGATACTAATCTATTATTCAACAAATTAGCTGTTAAATCGGATGAAATATACGGTATCAAAAATATGTTAAAAAGAATAAAAAAAGAGTCTCCGACGACGTTATTTGGATATTTTAATAGAATGAAAAAAGATTTTAATAAAGATAGAATGCTTCCAGATTTAAGGACTAAGAGATATGTTTCCGAAGACCCTCGTAAAAATATATAAAGATAAAAAAATCATACGAACTAGTGATGGTTCTTTTACGTTATACTCATCTACATATAATGAAAGCTATAAAACAAAATCAACAGGTGCTTTTACTGAAAGTTTTCATAAATTTATCAAACAATCAGATGTAGTTGAAAGATTAAAAGGTAAAGATATACGAATTCTTGATATCTGTTTCGGACTTGGACAAAATATCGCAACTACTATCCACGAAGTTGAAAAATATGATCTAGATAACAAACTTCATATCGTATCTGTCGAACTTGATCCTCATTTGATAGAAATAGTTAAATCATTATACATTTTATCACCAGTAAAATCTTACTCAATACTCAGAAAATTACTTAATAATGGATCGCATAAAAATTACTCACTAGAACTATATATAAGCGATCTACTAGATATTTTATATAATCTAACTGGTAAATTTGATATAATATATTTCGATCCATTTTCAAAAAAACATAATCCAGAACTATGGGAAATACCAGTATTTAAAAGACTTTATGACCTTCTTGAGGACGATGGATGTATGATGACATACGCCTCATCTAAAATAATTACCGAAGATTTTAAGTCTGTAAATTTTAAAGTTGAAAAAATAAACTCCATAGGTAGCAGACGACATCCGAGCATCAAATTATATAAAAATATCGATCAATAAAAATTAATATTGTGTTTTTCTCATAAATATCGGATAATTAAACATAAGTTATGGGAAGTATAAAAATATAATTTTACTTGGAGGAACTTGTATGTACGATAAGTGGAAAGCAGATTACGAAAAGACCTTAGCAAAAGCACCTGAGAGAAAAACACCGTTTAAAACTACCTCTGGATATGTAGTAAAACCTTTTTATTCTCCAGAAGACGTACCAAACTTTGATTTTGAAAAAAGTGTAGGTTATCCTGGACAGTACCCTATGACTCGTGGTGTACAACCAACGATGTATAGAGGAAGATTCTGGACAATGCGTCAATATGCGGGATTTGCAACAGCAGCTGAATCTAATAAAAGATACAGATATTTATTAGATCAAGGAACAACTGGTTTATCATGTGCGTTTGATTTACCAACTCAGATCGGTTTTGATTCTGATGATCCCATGGCTTCAGGTGAAGTTGGGAAAGTTGGAGTTGCTATCGATTCATTAGAAGATGTAGAAATGCTACTGGATCAAATTCCATTAGATAAAGTTTCAACTTCTATGACAATTAACTCTACTGCAACATTTCTTTTAGCAGCTTATATGGCTGTTGGAGATAAACAAGGCGTTCCAACTGCAAAGTTACAAGGAACAATTCAAAATGATATTTTAAAAGAGTATATGGCGAGAGGAACTTATCGTTTCCCACCTACTCCATCAATGAGATTAATTACTGATATATTCTCATTCTGTAAAGACAATGTGCCTTTATGGAATACTATATCAATATCTGGTTATCATATCCGTGAAGCAGGATCTGATGCTGTTCAAGAAGTTGCATTTACTTTAGCCGATGGTATAGCTTACGTTGATGCTGCTATGAAAGCAGGATTAGATGTTGATGCCTTTGCTGGTAGATTATCATTCTTCTTTAACTGTCATAACAATTTCTTAGAAGAAGTTGCAAAATTCAGAGCTGCTCGTAGATTATGGGCTAAAATTATGACTAACCGCTTTAAAGTTAAAAACCCTCGTTCAGCGATGATGCGTTTTCATACTCAAACAGCAGGTTGTACTTTAACTGCTCAACAACCTATGAATAACGTTGTGCGTGTTGCACTTCAAACATTAGCTGCTTGTATGGGTGGAACTCAATCACTACATACTAACTCATACGATGAAGCATTAGCATTACCAACTGAGGATTCAGTACGTATCGCACTTAGAACTCAGCAGATCGTTGCTAATGAGTCTGGTGCTGCAGATACTATCGATCCATTAGGTGGAGCTTACATCATCGAAAATATGACTGATGATATCGAAAAAAGAGCTGAAGAGTACATCACTAAAATTGATGATATGGGTGGAATGTTAAGAGCTTTAGAGCAAGGATATCCACAGAAAGAAATTCAAAATTCTGCTTACCAGTATCAAGTTGCAATCGATAAGAAGGATCTAATTATTGTTGGACTTAACTCTAACATTATGGAAGAGCCACCTCTTAAAGGTTTATTAAAAGTTGATATAGCTGTTGAGAAAGCACAAGTTGAAAGACTTAAAAAATTAAGAGAGAGAAGAGATAACGATGCTGTTAAACGTGCTCTTGTTGATCTTAAAAAATGTGCAGAAGGTACTGACAACATTATGCCTAAAATGGTTGAAGCTGTTAGAGTTTACGCTACATTAGGTGAAACAATGAAAGAACTAGTTAGTGTTTACGGCGAATTTAAAGAGAACGTAGTACTGTAAGGATCTCCTCAAGGGGCTTCTTATAGAGAACATATGTAAAAGATATTTTTAAGAAATATTTTATATAATTATTATAATGGTGGGGTAGGTTTTATATCTACTCTGCCATTTTTTTATGTTAATTTATAGAATGTGCTTATCGCAAGTTATCGAGTACGTATAACTCTAATGAATTGATAATTGCATACCTATTACATTTTTTTATGTGCAAATTTATAGAATGTACTTATC
>CAMQYB010000021.1 GCA_947039055.1 uncultured Deferribacteraceae bacterium | reverse complement strand
GGACAAGTGGCGTTGGTGCTTAGTTTGCGTTAGTGCTTAGTTTACGTTGGTGTTTAGTTGGCTAAATTTGTATTAGTTGTCACACTCCTTAATCAAGTATCGCTTGCGTATTATTTAATAGAGCGTAACTTGTGTATTATACAGCTGTAAGTTTGCAATTATTTGATCTTAATAAATTTAAAGCAGGAATATTATGAAAAAGTTTATTTTATATATTTTTATCTCATTTATGGTTACGACAAATTTATATGCGTTAACTGATGCTGAATATTTTCTCAGAAATATAACTAATATAAAAAGTATCAAAGCCAACTTTATTCAAGTGAATGAGATAGTAGATTTCGGTGAAGATATTTATGAAGGTCGATTAACTATTATATCTAAAAAGTATGCTTTATGGGATTATATTAAACCACAAGACAGTTGGTATCTTTTCTCACAAGATAAGTTAGAGTATTACGATAGTTTAAATAGTCAGCTTGTTGTATACAAAGATTTTTCAATATCAGAGAATGTTTTATTACAGATGTTAATGGATTTATCAATCATCAATACCAAATTCAAAACGGTTGTAGTTGGAGATAAAATAACTCTCCATCCGATAGGTGATATAGGTGCTAAATATATTGAGATATTTATTAATGGCTCATACATTAAATCTATAGTAAGTTACGATTTTGATGGCAATAAGGTAGAGATTAAGTTTAGTGAAATGGTTTACAACGGTAGTATTGATGAAACCGTATTCAAGAAAACTGTTCCTGATAATACTTCAGTTTTTGAATATTAGAAAGGTGTAGTTGATGCTTGATAATAATATTGATAAAGACAAACTGATTTACGATTATTTAGCTTTAAAATCAGTCAAAGGTATGACAGATGCTTTGATCCACAACCTCTATATTAATCGTGACACAATCAGTGGTGCATCTGGATTAACTTTTGAAGAGTTACAATCATACGGTTTATCACCAACCATTGCAAAACGTATTATAACATCAGAGTACGATAAAAAGTTTATAGATCATGAGTTAGAGTTATCGGCTAAACATAAAGTTGAGATTGTGACATTAGAGGATGATAGATATCCTAAATTATTAAAAGAGATTTCCTCTCCACCACCATATTTATATTGTAAAGGTGATGTGTCATTATTAAATGCTACAACAGTTGGTATTGTTGGTGCAAGAAAGTGCAGTAGAGTATCAGAAGAGTTTACAAGAAAATTATCGGCAGATTTAGCATCAATAGGATTTACAGTTGTATCAGGATTTGCATTAGGTATAGATATTGTAGCACATCTTGGAGCCGTAAGTAGAGGCTCAACAATTGCAGTCTTAGGTTCTGGATATTTAAATATGTATCCTAAACAACATATTAAACATATAGATACGGTTTTAGAGAACGGATTATTTGTTACAGAGTTTCCGTTAGAAGAGCCACCACTTGCAACAAATTTCCCAAGAAGAAACAGAATAATATCAGGCTTGTCGTTAGGAATAGTTGTAATAGAGGCATCTCCTAGAAGTGGCTCATTAATAACTTGTAGATTTGCTATTGAACAGAATAGAGAAGTTTTTGCAGTACCTAACTTTCCATCAGCATTTAACTCAGCTACGAACAAGTTGATTAAGGAAGGAGCTAAACTTATTGAAAACTATCTTGACATATTGGAAGAATTCAAATATCTATTTGTAGATGATAGTTGTGTTAAGAAATCAGATGTTATAAAAAATAATGAGATTCCTGTATTTAATAACGCATTGAAACACAGTATATATAAGGTAATTATTTTAGGTGCGCATGATATAGATTCGTTATGTCTGAGATTGAATATGCAGGTTATTGATGTTTTATCTGTTTTAACGGAACTTGAAATTGAAGGGTATATTTATAAAGATAAAGATCATAAATATTATAGTTGTAATTAATATAATATTGGTTAATTTATTAATTAATGATAGGTAAAGTGTACAATGAATTTAGTAATAGTTGAGTCACCAGCGAAAGCTCGGACGATTGAAAAGTATTTAGGTAGCGAGTATAAAGTAATTGCATCAGTTGGTCATATTATTGATCTACCAGGAAGTGAACTGGGAGTTGATATTGATAACAATTTTGAACCGAAATATACAGTGATTGATGGTAAAGAGAAGATAATTAAACTTCTTAAATCTGAAGCAAAGAAAGCTGATAAGATATTTCTAGCTCCCGATCCAGATCGTGAGGGAGAGGCTATTGCATGGCACATTGCAAGTCAAGTTGCTGGAAAAGGTAAATTCATCACACGGGTTTTATTTAATGAGATAACTAAGAAAGGTGTCCTAGAGGGTATAAATAATCCGATTGATATAAATATCAATAGAGTAAACGCACAACAATCAAGAAGGATATTAGATAGACTTGTTGGATATTTAGTATCACCATTATTATGGAAACCGTTAAAGCCAGGATTATCAGCAGGACGAGTTCAATCGGTTGCCTTAAAGATGATCTGTGAGAGAGAAGATGAGATTGAGAAGTTTACAACTACTGAATCATGGTCAATAGAAGGTGAGTTTACAGTATCAGAAAACGGAACAAAAGCTGGTGTTTTAAAAGCTAAGTTAGATAAGATTAAAGGTGCAAAAGCAGTCATCAGTAATGAAGACGGTGCATTAGCTATTATATCTGATATGCCTAAAGATTTTAAGATTGCAAATGTTGAGAAGAAAGAAGTTAAAGTATCGCCAAGTCCAGCATTTATCACATCAAGAATGCAACAAGAGGCTATTCGTAAATTAAATTTCACAGCTAAAAAAACTATGATGATCGCTCAAAGTTTATATGAAGGGATAGAGCTTGGCGATGATGGACCTACTGGTTTAATCACTTATATGCGTACGGATTCTACGAGATTATCTCCTGACGCTATTGAAGAGGGTAGAAAATATATCGTTGATAGTTACGGTGATGATTTCTACGGTGGCTATAAAGTTAAGAGTAAAAAATCGAATGCAAATGTTCAAGATGCGCATGAGGCAATTCGTCCAACATCAGTATATTTCACACCTGATAAAGTAAAAAAACATTTAACAGACGATCAATATAAATTATATAAACTTATCTGGGAAAGATTTGTATCAAGTTTAATGAGTAATGCAATTTACGATCAAACATCTGTAACAATTTCTGGTGGCGTGTATGATTTTAAAGTAGGTGGAAGAGTTTTAAAATTTGCAGGTTTCACGACTTTATATTCAGAGAGTGTAGAAGAAGATACGCAAGATACAAACAGTGCAAATGGTGATGATGAAGGAAGCGATAAAGGAACTATATCATTTGATGTGAAACAGGGTTCTGATGCGATAGTTAATAAATTTGATAAACATCAACATTTTACTCAGCCTCCAAAAAGATATACAGAGAGTTCTATTGTACGAGTGTTAGAGAATGATGGAATAGGTAGACCTTCAACATACGCTTCAATTATATCTACTATAATTGATAGAAATTATGTAGAATTAAAACAGAAGAAATTTTTTCCAACAGAGCTTGGAAGATTAGTTAATAGATTGCTTGTTTCTAATTTTTCAAAAGTGTTTGATCAGAAATTTACGGCGTATATGGAGAGCGAGTTAGATAAAGTTGAAGAGGGTGTTGAGGACTGGAAAGATGTTCTCAAAAATTTCTACACAGATTTTAATAAAGAGCTATCTATTGTAAGTAACGATAAATTTTATGCAGATCTTCAAACATCATTAAAATGTCCAAAATGTAATGAGCATGATTTAATGATTAAGTATGGTAAGAACGGAGTTTTCCTTGCGTGTACAGATTATCCGACGTGCAAGTTTACATCTAATTATGAGAGAGAAGAGAGTGGAGAGATCGTTATAAAAGAAGATAGCAACGCTGCAAGTGTTGGTATAGATTGCGAGTTATGTGGTAAAGAGCTTGTAATGAAATCTACAAGATTTGGTGATATTGTTGCATGTTCTGGATATCCAGAGTGTAAGAATATTAAGAACTTTATAAAGAAAGATGATGGAACTTTAAGGATCATTTCACAAGGTGAAAAAGTTGGAGATCCTTGTCCGTTATGTGGTTCAGATATAATTGTTAAAGGTGGTAAGAACGGTATTTTTGCAGCTTGTTCAGCGTACCCTAAATGCAAACATACAGCGAACATTGTTTTAGAAGGCGATGAATTAAAAGCTGTTGAGGCGAAAGGTAATGGAGTTATCGAGACTGATGAGGTCTGTGATAAATGTGGTAAACCTATGGTTGTTAAGAAAAGTAGACGTGGACCATTTATTGCATGTTCTGGTTATCCTGAGTGCAAAAACACTAAGAGTATGAAAAAATAGTAGCAGTTTACTTATAATAAATTATAAAATTCTAGGAGTAACTGATGAGCAAGAAAGAAATTTCAAGTATGGTGTCTGTGGATGAAGACAAGATTGATTTGAGTTTAGATTATGTAAAAAATTGTATTAGCAAGAATGAAAATTTCACTGTATTAGATGTAAAAGAAGTTGATAAAAGTAAGGCTAATAAAGATGCGATACAAGAGATAGATTTAAAACTTGAGTATATATCTGTTCTTGAAAAAGATGCTAAATGTGAGTTAGAGTTTAAAATACAGTTAGCACCTATGAATTTATTTAAAGACACTATTGGTTCATCACTTACTAAAATAAGTTTAGATGAAAATGATATTGCAAACGCTCTGAAAAAAGATACAGTTATAGTTCTAGACACTTCATTCAAAAACGATCCATTAGAGGATTATCAAGTACAATTAAAATTATTAAATATACTTACACCTAAATCGATATTATTCTCTGATCTTTCAGCATGTTCTGCAAGAAGTGGAAGTTGGATGAGATATAATTCTCATTTCGATCTTTTACCATCATTAGAGTATTTATATAATATCCATGCTGTACATGGCGAGAATGATTTAGGTGATGAATATTGGTTTCACACACATGGCTTAAATAGATTAGATTTGCCAGAGGTTGAGGTCATAGGTATTAATGATAAAGATATCGCATATAGTATAGGTACGCTTGTGAATACAGTTGCTAAGTTGATTATCGAAAATGATATGCCACCTGCAGAAACAGTTTTCATGCCTGCAAAAGATGTAGATGTTATGTTAAAAGAATTTAAGGATGTTCAAAACTCTTTTCAATTAGGTACATTAGGCAGTAGCGAAGATGATAGAGGAGACTCTCATTCAAACGAAGCTGTTATTATAATACCTATGATGAAGAATAAGCCTGTTGAATATTCTGAGTATAAATCGGAGTTGACAGATCATCCAGTATTCATGTTTAGCAGTTTTGAAACAAGCCTTATGCAACAGGCAGCCCGTGAAACTGTAGCTTATTTCACAGGACTTTTTAATACGCATAAAAACAATGAAGATTTTAGATTTATTTTGAAATTAGGATACACAGCAGATGTTGGTACTGAGGATGAAGGACAAGAACATCTATGGTTTGAAGTGCAAGATATAGATGAAGAGAAACTACTTTTTGATGCGATATTATTGAATAAACCTTACGGCGATGTTGGAATGAGAGAGGGTGAAAGAGGTATGCATGATTTTTCAAGACTTACCGATTGGCAGATAAGTAGTAGAACGGGCAATTATACATCTGCAAATGTATACCTGCTTTTAAATGTGATGTAATTAAGTAAATGATATTGTTATAAATAATTTAGATATAATATTGAGTGAGCTATGTTGTATAGATGAAAATTTATGTAGCTAGCTTATTTTTTATATAATATTTTGAAGGATGATAATTAGTTACTAAGAATTAAAAGCACTTCCATCAGTACAAATCCCAACAGGTTTTCACCTTTCCAAGTTAATGGATTTTCGATATTATCCGTATCGGCACTAAGCCCTATCCCCCACACTTTATCGTATGGACTAGCTTCAACAAGAATTTTATTTTTTGCAGATAGAAGAAACTTTTTCATATTTTCATTCTGTGAAAATTTAGCTAAATTTCCTTCAAGTACAATTTTATATTTATGCTCCGCCCAAACATCTTCATTAAATTTAGCTATCTGTCTGCCGAGTGCTTTAAACTGTTTAGGATGATTAGCTTTTAAAATTTCGTTGTAGATTTTTTCATCATTAAACAGTAGAGCTTTTTGAGCCATCATATATTGTTCGGTTGAGTTATAGGTTATGTTATCTACTGTAAATTTAGATGGATACCACTGGCTAAAACAAGCTTTAGTGATAGAACCTTTACTTTCTGCATGTTCATAAAAGAAGATATATTTCAATCTTTTTTTCTTCTTATAATCAGCGATAAGATCGGACTTTGTATATTTCATAACTGTTCCATAGTGTAATTATTTTAAAACAATAACAGTATCTTTATCCTTAAAAGCAATAGTAACTCCGAGCGTCCAAAGTTTGTAGTATGGTAAAAGAGGATTTTCAATATTTGTGTCTTTCAGTAATTCCCATCTTAGATAGAATGAAAGAAAATAATCATTGTTAATATGATACATCGGTTCATCTAAAAGTGTTATCAACTCTTTACAGTTCTCTTTATACTCTGCTTGCTCAATAAACCAATCACTAATATCTGTATAAATATCGTAATTTGTATCCTCTTCTGATCGTATGGTTTCATTTATTAAATCATATTCTTGTTGATTTACAAATTCTATTTTAATTTCTTTATTGAAAGGTTGATCGCATTCACAAATAACTTTATAAACTTGTGAAAGTGCTTCAATGTACTCTGTTACAACTGTTTTGATTAAGTTTTCATCTGTTGATGTTTTATTATTAAAATATCCTGCTTCATATATTTTACCATCAACTTCTCTTTTGTAATTATCTGCTGTTACTCTATCTATTTCCTCTAATCGTTCTAACAACCCTAAACCAAGAGTGCCATATAGTTTAAAAAGTGGTTTCATGTATTTTAGATTACCACCTCGTAAATCTTGAAAAAGAAAGTCTGGTACTGGAGAATATTGATTTGAAGAGTTAGAAAAAACCTCTTTTAATATGTCATTTTCATCTATTACTTCTGTCCAAGTTTTCGGTAAATATTCATGGTATGAACTCATTTGTTAACCTCTATTATATAGTTAATCTAAAATATGTATCTAGATTGTAATTATTTATTATAACATGTTAGAACGGTATTTTCAATCCAATCTAGCTTTAATTTAACTTATGATATATTATGTTTATAGATAAAAATAGTGTTACAAACTGACATAGGAAGTATATATAATTAATGGATAAAAATTTAGAGATCAATATAATAGGTGCAGGGTTAGCAGGATCTGAAGCTGCATATCAACTCTCAAAACGTGGGTATAAAATTAAGCTTTTCGAGATGAGACCAGCTAAAAATACTGAAGCACACTCAACAGAATATTTCGCTGAACTGATCTGTTCTAACTCATTAAAATCAAGAGATGTTTTAAAATCATCTGGGTTATTAAAATATGAATTAACATCGCTCAACAGTTTTCTGCTAGAGACTGCTTATAAGTTTGAAGTTCCAGCAGGTGGTGCACTAGCAATAGATAGAGATCTGTTTTCTAAATATGTAACTGATACTTTATCAAATAATGAGAATATAAATATTGTACGAGAAGAGTGTACAGAGATAGACTTGAGTATACCAACGATCATTGCATCAGGACCACTAACTAGTGAAAAATTGGTTGAAGAGTTAAAAAAGATTTCAAATAATCATCTATATTTTGTAGATGCGATATCGCCTATAATTGACGCTGACTCTATCAATTTTGATAAAGGTTATTTTATGGATAGATACGGCAAAGGTAGCGATGATTATTTTAATCTTCCGATGAGTGAAGAGGAGTACGATAAATTTTATAATGCGATGTTATCGGCTGAGTATATAAATTTCCATGAGTTTGAAAAATTGAAATATTTTGAAGGGTGTATGCCTATTGAAGAGATGGCGTCAAGAGGACGTGAAACTCTACTTTTTGGACCATTAAAACCAGTAGGACTAGAAGATCCAAGAACATCAATCCGTCCATTTGCAGTCGTTCAACTTCGTAAAGAAAACAGTATCGGATCGGCTTATAATATCGTTGGGTTTCAAACTAAAATGTTACAAAAATATCAGAAAGAAGTTTTAGCGTTAATCCCAGGGCTTGAGAATTTAGAGTTTCTACGCTACGGATCGTTACATAAAAATACTTATATAAATTCTCCAAAAATATTAAACTCAAATTTTCAATGTATTGATAATGAGAATATTTTTATAGCAGGACAGCTAACAGGAGTAGAAGGATATTTAGAATCGATAATGTCAGGTATGATATCAGCGTTACAGATGGATAGGTTTTTAACAGGTAAAAGTTTTATAGATTTTACAGATTATACAGCAGCAGGAACTTTATCGAATTATGTTTCAGGAAAACTTAGCACCTCATTTGATAGAAAGGGAGTATTCACACCTAGCAACTTTCACTTTGGACTTCTGCCATTATTTGAGAAAAAAATTCGTGATAAAAAATTAAAATATCAGATGTTTTATGATCGAGTAGTAGAGGTTTATAAAGGGATAAATTTATGACGATTGATGAAGCATTAGAGAGATTTATAAATAGTATTAGAGTTGAGAAACAAGGTTCAGATCATACAATAACTGCGTATGCAAAAGATTTAACTGAGCTTATAACTTTTATAGATGAGAATAATTTATCAGATGATATAACAACTATTGAGAGTTCAACTCTTAGGTTATTTATCGGTGAACTATATTCAAGAGAGTTAGCTAAATCAACAATTGAGAGAAAAGTTTCATCTATAAAATCATTTTTTAAATTTTTATATCAACATAAAATTTTAGAAACTAATCCAAGTCAACTACTAAAATTTCCTAAAAAAGAGAAATACCTTCCTAAAGTTTTTAATATTGATGATCTGTTTTCTCTACTTGATAAACCAGATGTAAGTAAAGCATCAGGTCTTCGTGATCTTCTGCTTTTAGAGTTAATGTATGGAACAGGAATGAGGGTTTCTGAACTTGTAGGGTTATCATTTAGTGATATAGATTTCTCAGGTTTACGAATTAGAGTTATGGGTAAAGGTAAGAAAGAGAGGATTATTCCGATAGCACCGATGATAAAAGATATGATGCTTAAATATCAAAATGTTATGCATGAAATTTTACGAACAGGATCATCGTTGCAAGGGGACGCTTTATTTATTAATCAAGATGGAGCGAGATTAACTGATAGATCGGTTAGACGACTAGTCGATAAATATCTGCTTGATGCGGGACTGCCAAAAGATTTTTCACCACACTCATTTAGACACAGTTTCGCAACTCATCTACTTGAAGGTGGAGCAGATCTTAGATCTATTCAAGAACTTTTAGGACACTCATCACTTTCAACAACACAGAAATATATCAACTCAGATATCTCAAAACTGTTAGCAGTCTACGATAAATCTCACCCTATGCAGAAACAAAAATAGCACTTACACATCTACGTAGTAGTCGTATAAATGCTATATTTGTCAGTAATTTACTGTAATTAAAATTATTATCAATTAACTGTATTTATTAATCGCTAATCAACTTAGTTTAATATATTTAAGTTTGCTATCTTTATTTATCAACACCTAAAACTTCTTTAATTTTATCGAAAAAAGATTTGTTTTTTCCAAACATACTAGGATCAGCTCCTGCTTGAAGTTTCTCTAAACTCTCTTTTTCATCCTTATTAAGTTTAGTAGGTATAAGAATATTTAGATCTATATAAAGATTTCCGATTGATGAGTTTACAGGAGATGGAACACCTTTTCCTTTTAGCACAATTCGCTCACCAGGTTGAGTTCCAGCCTTAATGATGATCTCTTCTTCATTTCCATCTATCATTTTAATTTTAAAAGTTTTACCTAATATTGCCTCAAAAACTGTTATAGGTAGGTTGATGTATAGATCGTTTTTTTTGCGTGTAAAAGTTTTATTTTCTTTAACTCTTATATGTAGAATAATATCCCCAGGAGGGCCACCGTTAGCACCAGCGTTTCCTTTTCCAGAAACTCTAATAGCCATACCGTTATCAATTCCTGCAGGTATTTTAACTTTAAGTTTTTCAGATTTACGTTTTGTTCCAGCTCCAGCACATTCAGTACAGATCTCTTTTATTGATTCGCCTCTACCTTTGCAAGTAGGACAAGTTGTTTGTACGGCAAAAAATCCTTGGCGTTGAGTGAAAACTCCAGCACCGTTACAAGTAGGACATTTTTGTAATCCACCAGGTTCAGCACCAGATCCATCGCATCGTTTACAATCCTCTGTTTTATTCACAGAGATTTCAACTTCATGTCCGAAAACAGATTGCTCAAAAGTTATATCTTGCGTCATCTCAATTGATGAACCTCTTGTGGCTCTTTTTCTTCCTCTTGATGATGATGAGTCACCACCAAAAATATCGCCAAAAATATCGCCGAAGAAATCTCCAAATCCTGAAGCATCTCCAAAACCTGATGATCCTCCACCTGCGTTATTATCATCTAAGACTCTTCCGTATCTATCAAATTGAGATCTTTTTTCTGGATCAGATAATATCTGATACGCAGTTGTTGCATCTCTAAATTTTTCTGTAGCTTCTTGGTTATCAGGGTTTTTATCTGGATGATATTTGAGTGCTAATATTCTATATGCTTTTTTAATTTCTGAATCGGTAGCGTTTTTCTTAACGCCTAAAATTTCATAATAATCTTTTGACAAGGTAATGATCCCCACTTAAAATAATGTCGAATTAACATAATATATCAGTATATGAAAAAATCAACTTATATTTAAAATAAAACCCTTAACTGTCCAAATAATTGAAGTGGACAATATAAGGGTTTATTTTTTATTTACAACATAACTAAATTTATAAAGTAATGATCAGTTAAATTAAACTAATATTAATACTTATAAATATTACTTCTTATCTTTATCAACTTCTTCAAAATCTGCATCAACTATTGTTTCATCTTTTGCATCTTTACTTTCTTCAGCTGGAGCTTCAGTTGTAGCATCACCTGCTTGTTCTTTTTGAGATTCAGCGTATAGAAGTTCAGATAATTTACCAGCAGCAGTTGAAAGTGTTTCGATACCTTTTTTGATATCTTCAACATTTTCTGAAGCTGAAAGATTTTTCAAGTTTTCTAACTCTTTAGATATACTGTCTTTAGTTTCTTGATCCAGTTTATCGCCGTGTTCGCCTAAAGATTTCTCAGTAGAGTAAACAAGTGTATCTGCTTGGTTTTTAACTTCAACAAGTTCTTTTTTCTTTTTATCATCATCAGCGTGCAGTTCAGCATCTTTAACCATTTTATCGATCTCTTCATCTGATAATCCACTTGAAGGAGTGATTTGAATAGAGTGTTCTTTACCAGTTCCTTGATCTTTTGCAGAAACATGTAAGATACCGTTTGCATCAATATCGAAAGTAACCTCAATCTGTGGCACTCCTCTTTGAGCTGGAGCTATACCTGATAGATCGAACTGTCCTAGTCTTTTATTATCAGCAGCCATCTCTCTCTCACCTTGTAGAACTTGGATTGTAACTGATGGTTGGTTATCAGCAGCCGTAGTATATATCTGTGATTTTCTTGCAGGTATAGTTGTGTTACGCATAATAATTTTGTTCATTATGCTACCCATAGTTTCGATCCCTAATGATAATGGAGTAACATCAAGCAGAAGAACATCTTTAACGTCTCCTCTTAATACTCCACCTTGAATAGCAGCACCGATCGCTACAACTTCATCAGGGTTGATACCTTTATGAGGTTCTTTACCGAAGAAATCTTTAACTTTTTGTTGCACTAAAGGCATACGAGTCATACCACCAACTAAGATAACTTCATTGATATCTTTAGCAGTTAGTCCTGCATCTTTTAGAGCTTTTTTACAAGGCTCCATAGTTCTATCTATTAGATCAGAAACGAGTGATTCAAATTTTGCTCTAGATAATTTTTTAACAAAATGTCTAGGTCCGCTTGCATCAGCTGTGATAAATGGTAGGTTGATTTCAGTTTCAGCAACACCTGATAATTCGTGTTTAGCTTTTTCAGCAGCTTCTCTTAATCTTTGTAGAGCCATTTTGTCGCTAGATAAATCTATACCACTTTCTTTTTTGAACTCTTCATTTAACCATTCAACTATACGTAGATCGAAATCATCTCCACCAAGAAAAGTGTCCCCGTTAGTAGCTTTAACTTCAAAAACTCCATCACCTAATTCAAGTATAGATACATCAAATGTTCCACCACCTAAATCATATACAGCGATTTTTTCTTCAGTCTTTTTATCAAGTCCATAAGCAAGAGCTGCCGCTGTAGGTTCGTTTATGATACGTAGTACATTTAGGTTTGCGATCTTACCAGCATCTTTAGTAGCTTGACGTTCAGCATCGTTAAAGTATGCAGGCACAGTGATCACTGCATCAGTTACAGTTTCACCTAGATAATCTTCAGCAGTCTGTTTAAGTTTCTGTAATATCATTGCTGATACTTCTTGAGGTCCATATTTTTTACCACTAGCTTCAACCCAAGCATCGTTATTATCTGCTGCGACTATATTATAAGGTAGATGCTTTTTAGCAGCTGTAACCTCTTTAGATGTGAATTTTTTACCAACTAATCTTTTGATAGAAAAGATAGTATTTGTAGGATTAGTAACTGCTTGACGTTTAGCCATAGCACCAACTAATCTATCTGTATCTGTAAACCCTACAACAGATGGTGTAGTTGGATTTCCTTCAGCCGTAAAGATAACTTTAGGTTGACCGTTTTCCATTACTGAAACAACCGAGTTTGTTGTTCCAAGATCGATCCCTATAACTTTACCAGTAGCTTTGTTCTCTGACATAATAAATCTCCTTTTAATAAAACAGTATAATTATTTTTAATATTTTGTTTTGTTTTTTATTTTAGTTTATAACTTATTGACTTTAACTTTTGCAGCACGAATAACTCTTCCATTCAAACAATATCCTTTTTGAACAGATAAAGTTACCGTATTATTTTCAAATTCAGGATTACTATCCATCATTAATGCTTCATGAATTGCTGGATCGAATTTAGAATTAATTGAGCTATCAATCTCTTCTACTCCAAACCTAGCGAGCGTGTCTTTGAATGATTTAATCGTAAGTTCTATGCCTTGTTTAAGAGGCGACTCTTCAGTAATATGTTGTAGAGTCATTTCAATATTATCAAGCACAGGGATAAAAGTTTCTAACATAGATTTATTAGCGTACTTAACTTTATCATCACTTTCTTTGATAAGTCTTTTGCGATAATTATCAACATCTGCTGCTTTACGAATTAACTCTTCATCTTTATCTTTTAGTTCTTTCTCTAATCTTTTAACTTTATCATCAATTGATTCTTCAGCTGGTATATTCTCTAATATTTCGTCGTATATTTCATCCATAACGGCTTGGTTTTCATCCGTTGTTATGTCAATTTTTTCGCTTTCATTTTTCTCTAAGTTATCGTGAGTTTCCTCATTTTTACTTTTATCACTACTCATTATTTCCTCCAAAATAGTCATTTAACATTTTCGACATAATCTGTGATGAACAATCAACTATAGATGCAATTTGTGGATACTGCATTCTTTTAGGCCCTATTACTCCCATCGTTCCGATTATATCTCCCCCACGTTGATACGGTTTTAAAACTATGCCCATATCATCAATTCCTTCCAATCCGATTTCACTTCCAACGAATATTTGTACAGAATCTTCTTTAATACATTTATCAAGTATTTCGCATAATTTTTTCTGTTCTTCAAATGTTTTCAATACTTCTTTTAATTTACTAAAATCTTTTACATCAGGCGTACCTATAAGATTTATTGTACCCTCAAAAATAAATTCTTCCTTAAAAATATCTGTGGTGAATAAACTTTCAGATATCTGTTGAGTTTTAGTTATTATATCGTTAATTTTATTTTTAGATAAAAACAGATCGTTTGTTAACGCTGTTTTCACTTCAACCAATTTTTTACCTATAAAACTTTCATTAATAATATTAGCCATACTAACTAAATCAGAGTCCGTAACTGAGCTATCAACTGGTAGAATAATATTTTGTACATATCCAGTTTTAGCAACAATAATCACAACTACAGATTCTTTATTAAGTCTCACAAACTCAATATGTTTTAGAACAACCGAGTTGTTTTTAGGCGATACAATAAATCCAACTGAGTTCGTTAAGTCACTTAATTTTTTAGAAAATGTTCTAAAGAAATCGTCGATATTTATCGGATCAAACTCAAACTCTTTCTGCATATTATTAATTAACGCAGGTGAAACTTTTTTCATAGATATCAATTTATCTATGTAATATCTGTAACCATCATCGGTCGGCACACGACCAGCAGATGCGTGTGGTTGATTTATAAATCCAAGATCAACAAGATCAGCCATAATATTTCTTATAGTCGCAGGAGACATCTTTAATGGACCAATTGATGAAACATTTCTAGACCCGATAGGTTCATTTGTAGAGATGAACTGATCTATTATAGTTCTTAAAACTAGTTCCTCTCTTTCATTTAAAAACCTCATACTGGTATCCTTTTGTTGAAGATTTTATCTATTTATTAAATATTTAACAATCTATAATAGTATATATATTAGCACTCTACAGTAATGAGTGCTAAAGACAATTTAATTCAATAGTGAAAAAAGTCAAGGAAAAAATTTCTTATATATTTTTTATTTACTAAAATAGTGATAAAACTATTATATTTTAGTGGCTAAGGTTCACATATTTAGTAGTGATATTTTTAGTTTGATGTTGTAGTTTAAAATAGGTAAATGTTCTATTTTATTCTTTTATTTAGTTATTAACGGAGTAAAATGAGTATAAATTTTCTTTATTTAGTTATCTGAAAAGTCAACAATGAGAGTATAAATATATTTTTTATTTGACAAGATGAAGATAGATCTGTTATTATCATCGTTCATTGTTACGAGTAGTATTGTTTGAATTGTTTTGGAGAGATGGCCGAGCATGGTCGAAGGCGCTTGCCTGCTAAGTGAGTATACTGCGAAATCGGTATCGAGGGTTCGAATCCCTCTCTCTCCGTTCTTTTCTTTCAAACGCTATGGTGTTGTAGAAATGCTATAGTTTTTACGTACTATATTGTAAATCTATTATAACCCTATTGTAAATCTTTTCACAATTTCTATAACTGCTAAACGCAGAATTTTCAATCAACTAAATAATACCTTTTTTACCTTTAAAAACTTGACATTTGGATAATAGCGAGTAATATTGCTTAACGATTTATGATTATATAAATTGTGTAAGTTATATTATTAAGATAGTTAGCCTTTATATATATATGTGTATTAAAGGATAATGATATATTTTGTATGAGTTAAGTAGAGAAAAACAAAAAACTAGGAGAAATTGAGAATGTTTAAAAAAGTAAGTAAGCTAATGTTATTAGCAGTAAGTGCGTTAATGGTATTTTCAGCGTGTACAGATACAGGTAGTGGAGACGGTAGTGTAGATCAAAATAAACAGCTAGAAATATTTATTGCTGAGGTTGGTGGGAAAGAGTTTCAACTGCCTACAGGTGGTGCTAAACATTTAATATCTGCAACAACTGGCGATATAACGGCTACAGATGGTACAACTATGCTCTACAAATTAGTAAAAGCATTTACTCCGGATGATGCTGTCTATACAAATGGCGATGGAAACTATTTTGGTGTTACAGTGAATGGTGAAAAGTTTGATTTCTATTTTGCTAAAGTAGGTGGAGTTGCAGATTATTGGGCTACAGCTGATGAAGTTAAAAATCAAGCAGGAGCTGATTCTATATTAGC
>CAMQYB010000020.1 GCA_947039055.1 uncultured Deferribacteraceae bacterium | reverse complement strand
GAAGCACGCAAACAAGTATAAAAAAGTATAAACTTAAGTATAAATGAAGCACGCAAACAAGTATAAAAAAGTATAAACTTAAGTATAAATGAAGCACGCAAACAAGTATAAAAAAGAACCATAAAATGGGTATAAAAATACCGTAAAAGTAATATAAAATTAATGGAGAAAAATATTGGCTACTATAAATAAAGTTGATTACAATAAAAGTATTAGCAATAAAAAACAAACAACTGACTTATCTACAATCTATGATCAAGAAACATTAGACTCATTATCAATATATAATGTTCTAGCAAAAGAGAATGATTTCATCGTCTATTTAAATGAACAAATTGATGAAGCGAAAAACAAAAATGAAGAAGAAATTTTAAACATATTATTTGAGCTATCTGAAACTTTTAAGAAAACTATTAAAGAGGTTATAAAAACCCTTGTCTCAAATACTGAGAAAATAGCGTTTATGAAGTTTGCAGAATCAAAAGTAAGTAGAGAACTTACTGCTCTACACAGCTACTGTATGAATAAAATTGAAGAGAAAAAAAATATTGAGTTACAACGATATTGCGACTATTTAATTGATAACTCAAATATAAATTATAACAATTTTCAAATACATGAAGAGAATATAACCTACTATAAAAACTATATTTCAATATTAAATAAAAACGATAAAGACTCACTTAAAACTGCTGAATACAATATATATAAATCAGCAATAACTGGATCAATTGAAAACAAAGATTATGCATTTGCAAAATCAATATTAAAAATGAAAAAGATATCTAAACTGTTTTCTGAAAATGAAATAACTGTATGCGAAAATTTAATTAAAAAAATATATGAAGAAGCATTAATAAACAAATTGGAAAGCAGTTTTGTGATTTCAACCAGCAAAACATTAGATCAAAATATATCAGAAATAAACGCATCTATGGCTAATGGATTAATAGATAAAGAAACAGCTGATAGTCTAATTGAAAAGATTAAAGACAATAATACTTTTAAAGAATTCTATTTTAGAAAAGAGATTAGTAACTCCGTTATTTCAACAATTTATCAACTGCTAAATGATATCTATTCATCAAAAACGTATGATATAAATTATCGTGATATTAATCTTGATGAAGGCTCAAAACGGTTCATAAGAACGGTTATCGAAAACTCACTGATAACTACAACTGATAAAATTAAAGAGAAAAGGTTTAAACTTTTTGACACTCTCTCTAATAAAATAACCTCTGGATTTATTGATGACATATACGCAGTTATTAAATCTGAAGATGTTTTGACTTATTTCCAAATATCCGATGCTTTGAAAATTATTAAGATTTTTGTAGATGCTGAAAATGAAAGAACGACAGTCACTAAGGAGTAAAAATGGAGATATTACCTATATTAAAACTTATCGTAACAGATAGTATTCCTATTGCAATATTACTTATATTTCTTGTTGCTAAGTTCAATATGATCGAACATAAAATGAAAGACTTGAGAAGTCATTTCGACATATATATAAGAGATAACTATATCACTCGTGATGAGTGTAATGGTAATCGAACTGCTAGTAAAGTTGTTAAAAAAATAAACACAAGGAAGAGTACAAAATGATTGAAGAAATGATTTTAACAAAGTTGATTCCCTACGTAATACCTGCACTCATGATAAATATTATCCTTGATTTTATAAAGAAAAACATTTTTATACACAAACCTAAATTGATTATGCCTATACTTGCATTACTTCTTTCATTAATATTATCAATTACTTACTCTATGTTTTCTAATTCATCTGGATTAGATAAATTCACGCATGCTATATCAATAATAGGTATATCATTTTTTATGTACGACATCGGAGGGTATCAATCTATGAAGAATAAATTACTTAAACTTGTAAGTAGAAAATAGATATTATGCATAAATATTTAACAATAATTTTATCGATTACAAACACAATTTTAGTTGGTGTAATATCCTTAATTGTAGTAATCGGAAAAAATAAAAAAATCAAAGAGAAGGAAAGACTAGTTGAAGAAATTGAAAAGAAAAGTGAGGTGGAAAGAAAAATATTACAATTAAATGATAGTTTGAAAAAAGGTGAAAATCATGATCCGCATAGTAAATGGTAGTTTAATAATAGTTGTGATTTTAATACTTCTATCTCTTCAACTTTCTTGCAGTAGACAGATTATTATTTCTAAATGTCCTAAATTATACCCTGTAGAAAAACCTGTATTTCCTGAAATTAAATTTATTGAAAGTGTGGCTGATGGTATGTATTGTTACGATAATTTTAATTTTGATTTACTAAAAGAGAGGTTGGTTTTCTGTAAAAGCAGTACAGAAATTTATGAGCAAATGATAAAAATTTACATGGAGTATATTAATGAAATTAGGTGAAGCACAAGAGGTTTTTACATACAATTTATCTAAACTGATCCAGCATTCTGTAACACTTGGATATACGGTGCGATTACGAGAAGTTGAGAGAACTTCTTACCAGCAACAACAATACGTAAAACTAGGTGTTTCAAAAACAATGAACTCTCTACACCTTAAATCTTTAGCAGCAGATATATACTTTTTCAAAAAAGCTAAACTTATTTTGAGTAAAAAACAGCTTAAAGAATTGGGTACTTATTGGGAGTCGTTAGATAAACATAATCGTTGGGGTGGACATTTTAAATCGTTTACAGATACTCCACATTTTGAAATGGATATATAGCATCTATAGATATACGGAACTCATATTACTGTTTAAAAAAGATCTAAAGAAAATAAAAAACTACTCAGTTTATAAATAATTGATGGTGTGTATAGAAGTTAATTAACACTTGGTTTTAGATAATTTCGTAACTTGTTTTAATTAAATAGATGATGGGTTTTTGAGTAGATTAATGATGGGTATTTTAATTAAATAAGTTGATACAATAATTAATCTAATAAATTGTGTATCATAAAGTTAGTATAGGTAATATGTAATTATAGTACATAATATATGTGAAAAATTACGTATTACCTATATATATATTTTAACAATTAAATCTTTTTAGATCCACCCCAAATAGACTCAAGATCGTAGAATTCACGTTCATCTTCTCTCATAATATGCACGATAACATCAGAGTAATCAACACAAACCCATACACCCGATTGAAGCCCTTCATGGAACGCAGGCATAATGCCTTCTTTCTTCAATTCTACCATAAAATATTCAGCAATAGCCTTTACGTGGGTATCTGCTGATCCTGTTGCTATAATAAAATAATCTGCAAGAGATGACATAGGTGCTATTTCAAATATAACTGTATCTTTTGCTATTTTATCCTCTAAAAACTCTCTTATTTTCTTTGCTAATTCTATTGATTTAATATCGATTACTCCTTCTTTATTAATATATTATATTGTATTGTATAAATTATTTGTCTGTATATATTTGAACACGCCTTCATCTAAATAGTCATTTTTTGGATAAGCTCTCATATCTGTGCTAGAAATTGGAGAAATTTTACTATCATCAAATATCACAGCTCCCTCTTGCACCCAATCAATATATAAAAGCCCTACGTTTTCTTCAAGAAAAGATTCTGAGTATTTATCTCTTTGAAAAACTATAAACTTAGTTATGTGAAGTAGTTCTGAATATTTATGCCAAGTTTTAATTGTTGAAAAGATATCACTTCCAGTAATAAAAAACAAGTCATCATTTGGATATTTTTTTCTAAAATATTTCATAGTTGTAATAGTGTAAGATGTCGCAACATTTCTTAGTTCATAATCTGAAACAACGATATTCCTACTTAATCTATCTACTGCTAGAAAGATCATTTTTATTCTATCTTTTATTGGAGCAACTAATCCACTTTTATGTGGAGGCACTACAGTTGGCACAATATATACTTTATCCATTTGATATTTTTCAAGCAATATTTGTACTATTTCAATATGTCCGTTATGTATAGGATCAAATCCGCCACCATAAACTGCTATTTTGTTTCTCATTCTCTTAATTGCCCCCTTCCGTATACCTGATACTTTATAGTAGTAAGATCTTTTGCACCCATAGGGCCTCGTGCATGAAGTTTTTGGGTTGATATGCCTATTTCGGCTCCAAGTCCAAACTCGCCACCATCTGTAAAACGTGTTGATGCGTTAACATATACAACAGCTGCATCAACTTTATTTAAGAACTTTTGAGCGTTAGTATAACTTTCAGTTACGATACACTCACTATGTCCTGTGCTATATTTTTCAATATGTTCAATAGCTGCATCTATTCCATCAACAACTTTGATAGACAATATTTTATCAAGGTACTCTGTTTCCCAATCTTCTTCAATAGCTGGTCTACAATCTTCAATATATAATTGTGCTATATCGCAAACTCTAAGATCAACATTTACTGATTTAAGCATCGTTTCAATAGTTGGCAGAATATGTGATGCAATATCTTTATGCACAAGCAGAGTTTCTAAAGCGTTACAAGCAGACACATTGCCAAGTTTAGAGTTAAAAATTATCTGTGATGCCATCTCTCTATTAGCGAATTTATCGACATAAACATGACATAATCCAGCATCGTGTTTAACTACTGGAATAAGAGAGTTCTCTGTAACAAAATTTATCAAACTTTTTCCACCACGTGGAATTATCATATCTATATTACTTTTAGATTTAAGGAGCTGTATTAATAACTCTCTCTTGTTATTACTTAGAAAATATACTACATCAGGAGGTATGTCTTCATCAGTTAAAGCTGCATGAATTAATGACACAAGGTACCTATTTGAGTTTATCGCCTCTTTACCGCCTTTTAAGATGATACAATTGCCTGATTTGATCGCAAGAGCCGCCGTATCGACAGTTACACTTGGACGTGACTCATATATAATAGCTATAACACCGATAGGCACTCTAACTTTATTTATTATAAGTCCATTAGGTCTAACGCTACCTTCTAAAACTTCCCCTAGAAAATCAGGTTGAAAAGCTATTTCATTTAGCGATTTTATCATAGAGTCGATAACTTTATTATCTATTCTAAGTCTATCAATAAAAGATCTTTGTAATCCACTTTTTTCAGCTTCTTTTAGATCATAACTATTGGCGTCGATCAACTCTTCTCTATTCTCATCTATTTTTCCAGAGATATTAAAGATTATCTTATTTCTCACCTGAGCAGGTAGATCTGCGATTAGAGGTCTCAATTTTTTTATTTGTGTAAATATTTCTTCTAACTGTTCTTCGTTCATAATCTTATATAAATGTACACCTTTATCTCTTTTTTACAACCTAAAAAAATATCCAACTTATATAGTAAGATATTTTAGATGTAAATTGCAACATAAAACTATTATTTATAGATAAAAACTACTATATGTCTAGTAGTATGATAAGATCATCACGATGAATAATTTCATCTGATGTATTATATCCAAGTATATTTTCTATTTCATTTGAGTTTTTCTGTTTAATCTTTACTATCTCAACTGATGTATACCTACTCTTACCTCTTGCTATTTCAACATTATCAATATCAAAAACTGATACGACATCATCTTTATTAAACCTACCCTTAACATCAATAATACCTTTAGCAAGAAGCGACCTAGAACTGTTTTTAAGTGCATTTACAGCACCTAAATCTATAACAATTCCACCTCTTGGTATAGCTGCATTCTCTATCCAAAACTTTTTGTTATTCAACAACCCTTTCGACTTCTTACCGTTTTGAGAGTGTATGTATGTTCCAACCTCTTCACCGTTAAACAATTTATCAATATTAGTAATATCTTGTCCGTTTATAATAGCAACATCACAACCGATCATACACGCTTTTTTTGCAGCAAGTAATTTATATCGCATACCACCACTGCCAACAGATGTGCTACTACTTACCGCACTCGTAAAGTTCAAAATATCTTTATCAATTTTATCTATATCATGAATGATATGTGCATTGATATTCGTATTCGGATTATCATCATATACACCATCAACATCTGATAAAATAAGTAGTAATGACGCATCAATCATAGAGGCAACAAGTGCTGAAAGATTATCGTTATCACCAAAAGATTCTATATATTTTAATTCATCAACAAGTATAGTATCATTCTCATTGATGATAGGTATGACACCTAACTCTAATAACCTCATAATCGCTCTCTTAGCGTTGAGAAATCTTTTTCTGTTAGATAGATCATCTTTAGTTATCAATATCTGTGCTACACTTATGTTGTGATCTTTAAAAGCGTTATCGTATGCTTGGATAAGTCTTGCTTGTCCAACAGCAGCTGATGCTTGTTTATCTATTATTTTTGTAGGACGTGCTTCAAATCCTAATAATCTAAATCCAGCTGCGACAGATCCTGATGATACGATAACAATATTAGGTATACTTTTTTTAAGTTCAGATATTTTATTAGATAGTTCAGTGATGAAGTTATAGTTTATGCCAAGAGTTGCGTCAGATATGACAGAACTCCCGATTTTGATTATTAATTTATTGATGTTTGATATATTGTTCATATTTTATATACAGGAAAATTTTATGTATTGGGAAAAAAAGACTGGGGCAGAAGGATTCGAACCTCCGAATGCCGGTACCAAAAACCGGTGCCTTGCCAACTTGGCGATGCCCCACTTTATTTGTTCCACAGGTTGATAGTTATAATATTTTTTTTTAGAATTGTCAAGAACTAGATACAAACTATATTAATATATCTTTTTAATTCTATTATTTTAATATATTTTCACTATGTTATATGATCAAATATTGATTTCATCTGTCAATGTATAGTCAATACTTATCATTAAACTATAATAGTATAGTACCCCTAAATTATTATATTGTAATTATTTATAGTAGCAATAGTAAAATAAATATTGAAAATCAATCTAATTTAACATAGACTACTAAAACTGTGTTATTACAGTTACGGAGGCAAAAGCAGTATGAGGATAACGAGAGCATTTGATTATACTTTAAGAGCATTAATGCATATGGGAAAATTCCCTGAAGGTTCAGTTTTTATGCGTTCAGATCTTGCGAAAATCATATCAGTGCCTAATAGTTTTTTAGGTAAAATACTTCAAAATCTGGCTAAATCTGGTATTTTAATATCAGAAAGAGGCAAAAAAGGTGGATTTAGATTAGGTAGAGCTCCTCAAGATATAGGGATATATGAGATATTTATCGTTGTGGACGGTCCTCTTAATATCAATAACTGTATGGATAAAGATTTTGAGTGTGAAGCAAGTTGTAACTGTCAAGCAACACATATGTGGCAAGATATTCAAAACAGCTTAGAGGCAAAATTAAAAACCTACTCTCTTGCTGATATCTCAAAAGCAGATTTTTGTGCAATAAAATAAATGTTTTTTATACAGTAAGTTAAAAGTTTTTATAAGTAAGTTAAAAAATGGTATAACTATTTTAATCTTATAAATATCGTTTTGTAGCCTTTAGGTATCAGTACGCTTAAAATTATCTATATGATATAAGTGTCGTGTTTAAAAGTATAAATAATTATATAAAAATAATCGAGGTGAATTATGTCAGCAATATATCTAACTGAAGATGATGTTAAATCTCTTCTTAATATGAATACAACTCTAGAATTAACAGAAGAAGCATTTAAAAGTATGGCAGAGGGAAAATCTTTCAACATGGTAAGACAAAGAATGAGAATAAAAAAGGGAGCACTTCATCTGCTTCCTGCAGCCATTCCATATAAAAATGTTATTGGTTATAAAGCATATACATCGTTCAGGTCAGGTCTTATTTTCAAGGTGTATTTACACTGTGCTGAAACTGGCAACCTTCTTGCTGTGCTAGATGCTAATGAGATTGGTAGACTTCGTACAGGAGCAGCATCTGGTATCGCAACAAAGTATATGGCTAAGAAAGATGCAACAACTATGTTGTTATACGGTGCAGGTTCGCAGTCTGAAACACAGTTAGAGGCTATTGTGTTAGCACATAAATTGTCAAAAGTTTATGTTACAAGTAGAAAGATTGAAAGTGCTGAAGCGTTTGCAACAAAAATGTCTACTAAATTAAATATAGATATTGAAGCAGTTGCAGATCCTAAAGAACTACTATCGAATGTGGATATTATTACAACTGTTACAACGGCTAATAAACCACTTTTTACTCATGATGAATTAAATTTAGATCGTGGTATACATATAAATGGTGCTGGATCAAACTCATTAATTAGAGCTGAAATACCTGAAAAAAGTATTGAAGCTGCAAAAGTTCTAGCTGTTGATAGTAAGGAAGTTGCTGAAGTTGAAGCAGGAGATTTACTACCATCACTTGAAAAAGGCAGAGTGCATTGGAATGAAATTGTTGAGCTTGGAGATGTCGTTGCTGGAACTCGTAAAGGAAGAAACTCAGATAAAGATCTGACTATCTTTCTATCGCAAGGAATGGGACTACAAGACTTAATGATTGCAGAGTATGTATATAAGAAAGCATTAGAGAACAAACTTGGTACTAACTTACCGTTCTAATTAAAACATAATGAACGGCTAGTTGATAAAACTTACCGTTCTAATTAAAATATAATGAACATCTAGTTGATAAAACTTACCGTTCAATTTAAGCATTATGGAACATCTAGTTACTAAAATTTACTATTCTAATTAAAGCATTAAAGAACAAACTAGTTACTAAAAACTGATTGTTCTGTTTTTTGCCTACTTATAGATTTACTTATTTTTAAAGTTTTAAAAAAATATATTATAGATAGGTCTTCACTGTTATATTCTTGCTAAGTACGTTATTTTAATCGTTATAAAGCATTAAACATACACATTGATTGATTTTGGGGGAAGAAGTATATGTCATCATCGAAAAGTAGCAAAGATTATTTTAACTCAAAAATAATGTTATCAAAAAACTCTTTAACGGTACTAGAAAAACGTTACTTGAAGAAAGATCTTCTTGGAGTAATTGTTGAAACACCTAAAGATCTTTTTACTCGTGTTGCAATAAATATAGCTGAAGGTGAATTGAAATTTAATAAAAATTGTAATCATCTTGAGATAGCGAATGAGTTCTACGATCAAATGGTATCGTTTAAATTTCTGCCGAACTCTCCTACCCTAATGAACGCAGGAGCAGCTCTACAACAACTTTCAGCTTGCTTTGTTCTACCTGTTGATGATTCATTAAGTGATATCTTCGACGCTGTTAAATACACAGCGTTAATACATAAATCAGGTGGTGGAACAGGTTTTTCTTTCTCACGCCTTAGACCTAAAGATGGAACTGTGAAAACTACTAAAGGTGTTTCATCAGGTCCTATATCTTTCATGACTGTCTTTGATGCTGCAACTGAAACCATTAAACAAGGTGGTATGAGACGTGGTGCTAATATGGGTATTCTGCGTGTGGATCATCCAGATATTATGGACTTCATCTACGCTAAAAAAGATAAAACTAAATTAACTAATTTTAATTTATCGGTTGGTATCACAGAAGAATTTATGAAGGCTGTTAAAGCTGGTGCTGAGTATAATTTAATAGACCCTAGAGATCAACAACCTGTTGGTAAATTAAACGCTAAACAGGTTTTCGATGAAATGGTTAGACTTGCTTGGGAGGGTGGCGATCCTGGTATAGTTTTCCTTGATAGAATAAACAGAGAAAACCCAACGCCTACTGAAGGAGATATGGAGTCAACTAACCCTTGTGGCGAACAACCATTACTTCCTTATGAATCATGTAACCTTGGATCAATCAACCTTAGTCATTTTGTGAAAGATGGCAAGATAGATTGGAAAGATTTAGAGAAAACAATTAAAATCGCTGTTAGATTTCTTGATAATGTAATCGAGATGAATAACTACCCTCTTCCACAGATAGATGTTATGACTAAGAAAAATAGAAAGATCGGTTTAGGAGTTATGGGATTTGCTGATATGTTAGTTCTATTATCTGCTCCATATAATTCTGATGCAGGGATAGATATTGCTGATAAATTAATGAAATTTATTAGAGACAAAGGACGTGAAGCATCAATTCAATTAGCTGAAGAGAGAGGTTCTTTTCCTAATTTTGATGACTCTATATTTCCTGCAATGGGATTTAAAAAATTACGTAATGCAACTGTAACAACGATCGCTCCGACAGGAACGATATCTATTATATCAAACGCATCTGGTGGTGTTGAACCATTCTTTGCTCTAGCATATTATAGAAACGTTATGGACAATAATAAACTAGTTGAAGTAAATCCATTCTTTGTTGAAATCGCTAAAAAAGAAGGTTTCTACTCTGAAGAATTGATGAACACGCTTGCTGATAAAGGCTCTGCTCATGGGATCGAAATGATACCTGAAAAATGGAGAAAAGTGTTTGTAACATCGCACGAGATCGAACCTATTTGGCACGTTAAAATGCAAGCAGCTTTCCAAAAATATACCGATAACGCTGTGAGTAAAACAATCAACTTCTGTTCATCTGCTACAGAGGGAGATATATATAACGCCTATATGTTAGCGTACGATTTAGGTTGTAAAGGTATCACTGTTTATCGTGATGGAAGTAGAGATGCTCAAGTTTTAAACATCGGTAAAGATACGTCAAGCGATCAAGAAGAGTCTACATTTAAAGCTGTTGGACCTAAAGAGCGTCCTTCTATATTAATAGGTAAAACTGTGGCTATTGATACTGGTTGTGGCAAGATGTATGTGACGATTAATCAAGATGAAAAAGGCAATATATTTGAAGTGTTCGCATCTATCGGTAAAGCTGGTGGTTGTGCTCAAAGCCAATCACAAGCGATAGGTAGACTTATATCATTAGCGTTAAGAAGTGGAACTGATCCTGAGTTTATCGTTAAACAGCTTAAAGGAATATCATGCCATATGAAATATGGTTTCGGTCCTAACGCTGTACATTCATGTGCTGATGCTGTTGCGATTGCGATTGAAAAGATTATGAATAATCCTATTAAAACGACTGTGTTGCAACAAGAAACTGTTGAAAGTTTATTAACAAGCATAGATAAAAAGAAAGGGATAACTACTCCTAAAAAAATATCAGCAGGTGCTTGCCCTGATTGTGGTGGACAGATTGAGTTTGTTGAAGGATGTAATGTTTGTCACTCTTGTGGATACTCTCAATGTAGCTAATTTGTAGCAAATAGTGTAGTTAATTTGTAGCAAATTTTGAAACAATTACTCAAGCGTAGCGAAGCAGTAACTTATAGCAACTTATACTAACTTATACTAACTTAAAAATTCAGAAATAAATATTAAACCTATCTTTTATCTAACACGATTTAAGATAGGTTTTTTTTGATATTTTTTTTTAAAATGGTAAATAAAAAGATGAACGATCGCAACATACTGCCTTTTTAAAAAAATAAAACAAAGGAATCAATTGATCAACCGTACCAGTCATCAAGTTTATTTGTAACAGTCTACTTATTTTATGTTATTTATTTTATTGCAACAAACTCAATATAGCCTCTACTACCGATCGGTTCAAGCTGTATACGAGGGCTTTTTGCGTCCCAAGTATATCCTATAACTGCTGGATCATATTTCTTAATCGCACTACATACCTCACTTATCGCCAACATATAATTGTCCTCTTCAAACGGTTCTCCATTAAACATCAGATATTTAGCCATAGGTAAATCTATAATATCAAAACCGTTAGGCAACTCTCCATCATAGCTAGTCAAAACCTCTACACCTTGCACATATTCGGAAGTCCCTTGCTCGATATAAGCAGATGGTAACCACATACCTATCGGTTCATTACTAATAGATTTAATACTTGTTAAAAACCCCCAAATATCACAATCCACCTCATTGCAGTAAGCGAAATAATCTGTAGCCTTAACACCTCTTTTGATAATTACTTTACGAGCAGGTTTTTCAATCACCTGAATAAATATATTTTTTACAGTTTCCATTATAGCTCTCTCCTTCATATTTTTTCTATACTTAACACCGTAAGGAGTGAACAGATATATAGGAATAGGTTTTATAGAATATTCGCTAGGATTTATACCAAACTCACGAAGAAATGCTCTCTGATATCCATCAACACTTTTAAACCCCATTTCAAAAGCTATATCAACTATTTTCTGATCTTGATCACGCAGGCGTAATGCTGATTTTGATAATCTTAGTTTGCGTATATAGTTAGATGGAGTAAGTCCAGTCCACTCTTTCAGCAAACGATATGAGTACCATGGAGAAAACTTTGATACTGTCGATAAATCTCTAAGAGTAATCTCATCATATAAATTGGCTTCTATAAAATCTTGCATACATTGAACAGCTTTTTGTTGTATTAGCATCCCTTTTCCACCGCCTTACATCTTAACTATACAGTAATAAAAAGTAAAATTCTCGACTATTTTTGCCATATTTAAAAATTAAATTATTTTACGATAGAGTAACTATGATATGAAAATTTATTAATTAATTAGTTTTAAGTTTTGTAAAAAAATAGGGGATAAAAATTTCTATCCCCTAAAATATGCTATCTAATTTTACAACTATTCAAACTTTTAAATCATAAACCATTAACCGTACAACCGATCAATTTATCTCTCTTAATAAATCCTTAACTCTGAATCAGTTGGATATTTTAATGTGTACGATATCTCAATTTTTTGCTCTGATGACGGCGGTAAATCTAGCGTCCAACTTGCAATACCTTCATCATTTATCTCTGTAGGTTTTAGAGATATTTTAAGATCTTTTACCTCAACCTTACTATTAATAGATACTGGTGTTGGATACTCAATTTTAACTTTTCTGCTCTCTTTATTATAATTGTTTATAGTGATCGTGTACGACTCAGAGTACGTTCCTTTCATAAATCCAACATCTGTTTTAGATATGTTCTTATCAACCTTAGCTGTGATTGATTCCATAAAACCAAACGGGATTTCTATATCTTGACTGCTTGCATAAATATTATCTAAATGACGTGTAGATTTAAAAATATTGTCAATAAATAGATCAACTTTACTTCTCATAATTGATTTAGGAAACTGTGCTATATTTGCAACAAGAACTGTGTAATCGTAATATTTAGGGATAAGTATAGCATCTAAATCAGACTTAACTATATAGTCATCTGTAAGTATATCAACACCTTCACTTGATACTAAGTTTACATCCATCTCCAACCTTATTCCTAACTCATCAGCAATTGTTGCAGGAGCAGTTGAAACCATCTCATCTGCTGAATACTCCATAGAAATATCATTCTTCCTAGCTGAACTCATCCTCGGTTGTATCTCTCGTGCAGAAGGTTTTTTATAGACATCAACAGTTTGGGGATTAACATCAAGATTAATATAATGATCTGTTATAGGTGATGAATAAATTGATGCTTTGCCTTTAAGGTTTAAAAACGTGTTTTGAACAATATTAATATACTGTTTAACTTTTATATCTCCAGTCTTAGAGTTTAGATACATTTTATAATAGATATCCCAAGCGACATCTTTACTCTCTGCCGTAAAAACAAGTTTTGCTTTTGTAGTTCCTGTTGCTACAACTTCGATATATTTATTCGTTGCAGTAGCACCTTCTGATAAGTTTTCAAGCACCTTCTTTTTATATGATAACTCTCTCTCAATAGTAGTTATTCTTAGTGAGTACCCTTCTTGTAATTTTGAAAAATTGTTGATATCATTTTTGATAGTTTGAGCTGTGAATGCTGTTGGAGTTAATTTGTCTAAATATTTTGAAGAAAATTTCAATCCATCTAACTCACTTTGTAATTTATCTATCTCGACTATGATTTTTCTAAAATCATCGTTTATAAATTTATGATCTTTAATGCTCCATGTAATCTCTTTCTCTTTAACATTAAAAGATTTTATACCGACTGATTTAGACTCATCAAGCCTAAAAGAATTCTTCATAAATGTTGCTGGAAATTCAAGAGTTGTCTTACCTTTTAAATCTACAGTGAACTCAACTTTGATCAGATTTGTATAGATTTCAATGTTAGATGTTTTCATATTGCTTGCCACTGCATTATTAGAAATATTAAAAAAAACCATAAAGAAAATTAAGAAAAAAACCGAAATTATAAACTTTTTTTTACGCAATAATATATCCACTCTTTAACTCCATAATGATGTTGATAATAAATTATATCGGTAGAAAGTAACGTTGTCAATATCAATAAAAACACTAAGATGAGTGATGATTATTAGTCAGGAGGTGCTATATGATTAATATGAAAATATGGGTTGATGATACATTAACGCAATCGTATTTATCGACTAATAGTTATCACCTTGAGATTGAAGAAGCAAAAAATGAGGTCTCTAGAATATTTGAAAACTACTATGAAAATTTAGATCTATATGAGTATTCATATATCTACATGAGCACAAAATGTATTAAAAAATTATTAACAAAAGCTTATAAATTGACAGTAGCAAAAAAGAACAGATACATATTGCAACTTACATCAGAAGTGATAATGAAAAAGCGAAATGTGACAATTAATTATGAAGGCATATTAAGAGAACCATTAAATGCATACTCTGATAATGATTTTAAAAACTGGCTTAAAAAGTTTATAAAAGATGATCTAATAATATGACAAAATTTTCATTCAGATGAACCTGTGGAAAGTAGTAAGTCAAACCTATGCTTTCCTAATCTTTATATTAGAACATTAAAATTGGAGCGTTAAAAAAGGATACCCTCGTTAGAAGATATCCTTACTATTATATACTATAAATTATAATTTTCAGTTTATTTGATAATAATTAATTTTATAAACCAATTATTATTTAGTTCCGTTATCACCTGCTTCAGTATCTTCTGATCTATCAAATACACTTGTTAAATCTTGATCAAATGGAGATACCCAACCCTCTTTTGGATCAGCACCACAGAACTCGATATTGATATACTCTTTACTATCTTCTTTAGAAATCATTTTAAAACTTTCTAAGATTGAAACTTGCATAATTTCAGCTATTTTTCTTCCAACCATATCAAGCACTGCTTCTAGTTTAACTTCATCACCTGCATAAAGCACTTGTAGTTTAGCATTAAAATCATTCATAGATTCTTCAAACTCTTTCATAGTTTTAGATAAATTTTCTGGATTATCAGAGATATTATCTAGTCCACTATATTTCTCAGGATCTTCAGCATATTCTTTTTGCATATCTAAGATTATTTTATAGATAGAGTTTGCATCATCACACGCAAGAACATATCTCCCCTCTTCCAATAACACAACCGTTGCATCACCAAAATTGTTTGACGATTTTTTTGTTATAGCAAAAAACACAATCACTGCAACTACAACACTCACTATGATAAAAATAATAATATTTCGATTCATATAATAACCTCTAAATTAATAACATCTACATCAGCTTTAAATATTACAACAGTTGATATAATATAGCAATATAATAAATTCTCTCTATCAATTTCGTATGTAGAGATAACTGATTAATGCATCTAATTAATTGCAAAAAAATAATTATGTAGAAAAATTTTTCAATCTGGTATATTATTTTATTTATGGATATAATTAAAATCGTTATTACTTTATCAATTATAGTAGTTATCTTCGTCTACCTTAAAAAGTATACACTATATAGGTGTCCTTTCTGTCAATCTAAACACATCTATAAAATGAAGGGACGATTAGATGATGAAGGTAAACAGATCTATCACTGTTACACTTGTGAAAAAGAGTATGTTAATAAACATCGCCAACTGTAATTTTAATAATCACAGAAAATCCGACAACTTATTTTTGAATAAAATAAAAGGTATCATCATTACGAGATACCTTATTAACTTTCAATTACCAATCATTTAACTTTAACTATCTACTATCAACCATATAGCTTTAACGATCTATTATCAACCACATAGCTTTAACTATCTACTATCAACCATATAGCTTTAACGATATATTATCAACCACATAGCTTTAACTATCTACTATCAACCATATAGCTTTAACGAT
>CAMQYB010000019.1 GCA_947039055.1 uncultured Deferribacteraceae bacterium | reverse complement strand
CAACAATCATTATTTAACATACACACAAAACTTACTTCAATAATTTGTGAAGATATTGTCCGTATCCATTTTTCTCAAACAATTTTGCACGCTCTAAAAGTTGGCTCTCACTGATCCATTTATTCTCATACGCTATCTCTTCTAAACACGCAACCTTTAAGCCTTGACGGTTTTCAATTGTGTTAATAAATTGTGTCGCTTCCATCATACTTTCATGTGTACCCGTATCAAGCCAAGCGTGTCCTCGTCCTAATCTTTCAACCTTTAACTTTGAACGTCTTAGATACTCTTGATTAACTGACGTGATCTCAAGCTCGCCCCTTGCTGATGGTTTAATGCTTTTTGCGATCTCTATCACATCGTTATCGTAAAAATATAATCCAGTCACAGCGTAATTCGATTTTGCAATCTTTGGTTTCTCTTCAATAGATACTGCATTAAATTTCTCATCAAACTCGACAACTCCGAAACGTTCAGGATCTGATACATAATATCCGAAAACTGTTGCACCCTCTTCTCTCTTCACAGCGTTTGATAACAGCTCTGATAAGCCGTAACCGTAGAAAATATTATCACCTAAAACAAGTGCCACGTTATCATCTTTGATAAATGTTTCACCTATTATAAACGCTTGTGCTAATCCATCTGGTGACGGCTGAACTCGATACTCGATATTAATTCCAAAAGCAGAACCATCGCCTAATGTTCTGATAAATCCTGCTTGATCTTCTGGGGTTGTAATGATTAATATATCTCTGATTTTTGCAAGCATTAAAACTGATAACGGATAATATATCATCGGCTTATCATAGATCGGAAGCAACTGTTTTGATACACCTAACGTTACTGGATGCAACCTTGTTCCAGCTCCACCTGCTAATACTATTCCTTTCATAATTATATCCCTAGTCGCTCTAATTTATATGAGCCATCTAATATATTTTTACACCAACTATCTTTGTTCGCTAAATACCACTCTATAGTTTTTAATATCCCTGTTTCAAAAGTTTCCTCTGGTAACCAGTTTAAATCTTTATGAATTTTTTTTGCATCTATTGCGTAACGACGATCGTGTCCTGGACGATCTTTTACAAAAACTATCTGTTCTTTATAAGATTTTCCGTCTTCACGTTTTTCAATCTTATCTAATATTTCACATATCTTATGAACAACATCTATATTTTTTTTCTCGTTATGTCCACCGATATTATACGTCTCACCAATTCGTCCAGCAGTCGCAACTTTATATAACGCTCTTGCATGATCATCAACATATAGCCAGTCTCGTATCTGATCCCCCTCGCCGTAGATAGGTAGATCATTACCGCTCAATGCTGATAATATTACAAGTGGAATTAATTTTTCAGGAAAATGATAAGGTCCATAATTGTTTGAACAGTTAGTAACAACAACTGGTATTTTAAAAGTTCTGTTCCATGCACGAACTAGATGATCGCTTGATGCTTTACTCGCTGAATATGGTGAGCTTGGAGAGTATTTGGTATCTTCCGTAAATAACGATATATCGTCCTCTAAGTCGCCGTAAACTTCATCTGTTGATACATGATGAAATACATACCTGCCGTTCGCTCGCTCATCATCAGATAGGTTAAAATATAACTTTCTAAAACTTTCTAATAGAGTATAAGTACCTATAATATTTGTGTTTATAAAATCTGATGGAGAGTCGATAGATCTATCAACATGAGATTCGGCTGCAAGATGTATAATAATATTCGGTTTGAAATCTGTAAATATTTTATCCATAACATCTTTATCACAGATATCTGCTTTTTCAAATCCATATCTATTACTACCTGATATAGGTTGTAAAGATTCTAAATTTCCTGCATAAGTTAATTTATCGACTATTAATATATCATCTTTTTTCTCATTGATAATATATCTCGATAGTGCTGATCCGATAAAACCTGCACCACCTGTAATTAATATTCGATTTGGATTATCATTCAAATTATTCATCATATTTGTATACCTAAAAAAATTATTTTAATATCTATTAGAAAAGATAATTTTATAATAATTTCTAGGTAATTGCAAGTATACAAAAAAAAAGATATTGAAACGATAGAATTTCTATCATCTCAATATCAATTTAATAATTACTTGAAAATTTCAAATGTTTTTAAACTATGCCATAATATCGATTGTTGTACCTTTTTGAGTACCTGAAGCAGCTGCTGCTCCTGAAGCACTCGATACCGCTGCTGCCGAATCAATAAGTTTTAACATTGTAGAACCTTGAAGTTTAACAAAATCTTGAGCTTTCTTAGCAACATTTGTTGCATATTGCATCTGTATTGCAGTTGAGCTAACGTCCATGTGCACACTCCTTTTAGATAGCTAAATTATCGGATATTAAAACAGATACTTTAGTTATTAAAATGTAGAACTTAATTCCATACTAAACAATATAGAATTAATTGCAAATACCACAACCCATTAATGAAAACTTCTAAATAAAACTATAAACTTTCTAATCAAACTACAATTATTAAAATCAAAACTCAACTTTATAATCAACAACAACTTTTAAATAATTTAGAACAATCTAAGATTATATTCAAGCTAATATATATGCTATTTATCGAACTTTATCTCGCCAGCTATAACCATTCTTTTAAGCTCTCTCTTTAAAACTTTACCCGTTGCAGTAAGTGGTAACGCATCTAACACATTTACATATCTAGGATTTTTAAATGATGCAACACGTGTACGGATATAATCTTTTATCTCTTTCTCTGTTATAGTTGCACCCTCCACCAATTGAGCGTACGCAACAACAACTTCATCTTTATTCGCATTAGGTATTCCTATTACAGCAGCTGCCTCTATTTGAGGGTTTTCTAACATAAGATCCTCTATCTCACGTGGATAAATATTCATACCTTTAGATATAATAAGATCTTTCTTGCGATCAACTATAGTTACATAATCCTCAGAATCAATCTTTGCAAAATCACCAGTGAACAGCCAACCATTCTTAATTGCATCATCAGTTGCTTTAGGCATCTTCCAGTAACCTTTCATTACGTTACCACCCTTAATAATCAACTCTCCAACTTCACCAAGCGGTACTTCTTTCTCATTTTCATCAATAATTTTACCTTGAACTCCAGGTAATAACTTTCCAACAGTTGACACTTTATTATTTTTAAAAGTATTAAACGATACAAGTGGTGATGCCTCAGATAGTCCGTAACCTTCTAATACAGGAACACCATATTTTGCCTTGAATGCGTTTAACGTTTCCTCAGATATCGGTGCTCCACCTGATATATGTAACTTTATCGGATAAACAAATTTTATAAACCATTTAGGAAATTTAGCTTTAACTAACGCCTGGAATATTTGTGGAACACCCAACATAATTCTTGGACGTTTAAAGATTAATATATTCCTAAATCTTTTTGTTCTAAGTTCAGCTACCGACTCCAACAATACTATCGACGTGCTTACAGATACAGGATATAAAACTGATGTAGTCAGTGTATATGAATGAAATAACGGTAGAAAAACTAAAAATTTCTCATCAGGTTTTATAGCGATACATTTATCTATCGAATCCATATTAGTTATAAGATTACCGTGACTTATCATAGCTCCTTTAGGAAACCCTGTTGTGCCTGATGTATATATAAAAAAAGCTAAATCATCAAATTCTGCTTGGCAGATATATTCACTATCTGAATAACTAACCAACTCTTTAAAGATATTTTTTGCCTTAAAAGTATTATCGCCCCATGTATTAATAGATGTAAGCCCTTTACAATTCTCTTTAAAATGACCGATCATATCTGCAAATTTTTCTGATGTAATTAATACCTTTGCTTCACTATCATTTACAATATATGCGATCTCAGAATCTATAAGCATATGATTGATAGGAATAACAACTGCACCAGCTTTTAATATAGAAAATATAGAAATTATATACTCAGGAGAATTTTGCATAAGGATTGCAACTTTATCACCCTTCTTTATGCCTAGCCTCTCTAAATATCTTGCAAAACTGTTTGTTGTATTATCAACTTCTGTATATGAATATTTTTTGTCATTGAAATATATTAGAGGCTTCTTTGATAATATCTTAGTTTGGCTTGTTAACATCAAACCTAAATTTTTAAACTTCATAAATAAACCCCTTTAAATTCATTAATTAGCAACTACCATTAACAAAGCTTACTTTTAATTAATTGGTTATGTGTCTATCAGTATACACGTTTTCATATAAATTAACATTATTTTTTACTTGGATAAAAATATCCTTTTTACAGCAGGTATTAAAACAATCGCCATAATCATCTTAACTATTTCAGGAATAATAAACGGTAGAATAGATACTTTAAACGCTGTACTAAAATCCATAGCCTTATCTTGAACGTAATTTATATTCAAATAAAAATATATAAGCCCAATTAAATAGATAATAAATAATGAAACAAGTATCGACAACGCATACCCATAAATATTATCTATCTTCTTTGCAACAAACCCTGCTGGAATTACTGCAAATAAAAAGCCTATCAAAAATCCGAACGATGGACGTAGGAAATATGATATACCTCCGCCTGATGCAAAAATAGGTAAACCAATCAATCCTAAAACAAGGTAGATCAAAACTCCGTAGAACGATAATCTACTTCCAAAAACAGCTGGAATAATAAATATAACTAACATCTGCAATGTAAACGGTAGATACGGATTAGGTATACGAATAAACGCAGAAATCGTAATCATCGCTGTGATTAAACCTATATATACTGGATACTTATATCTATCATTTTTCATATTTATACGCTCCTAAAAATAATAACCATTATTTAAACAGACAATAAGTTATGATGTTTTTGTGAGTAAAAACCGTTACCTATAACTTATTAAATTATGATGGGTTGGTCGTTCAAATAACTAAATTTTAATCAGTTGAAAAAATTGCACCAACTTAATAAATTGATGACAACTTAAAAATATTACGCACTACTTCAAGATTGTAATAACTTAAAAACATTACGAACCACTTCATGATTGTAATAACTTGAAAATTTTACTCGATCTCTTCACCTAATAATGAGTTGGGTTTAGCCTCTAAAATCCGAACATTAACAATATCGCCAAGTTTTAACTCTTTGCTTGAACTAAATGCTACACCTCTACTCTGCTCTGTTAAGCCATGAAACTGACTATCATCTTTACTTGATCTACCTGACACCAATATTTCAAACTCTTTGCCGATAAGTTTCGCTAACTTAGACGTTACAATCTCATCTTTTAACGCAAACAACTCAGCTAACCTTCTTGACTTAGTCGCATTATCTAAACTATCTTTATACGTCGCAGCCTTAGTGCCTGGACGTGATGAATATTTAAATGCAAACACATTATCAAAATCAACGTAGCGAATAAGATCTAACGATTCTTGAAACTCTTCCTCTGTCTCATCTGGAAATCCGATGATAAAATCTGATGAAAAACTTATATTAGGGATAACCGATCTTGCATAATCAATCTTACTTTTATAATCCTCTACCGTATAACATCTACTCATCTTCTCTAATATATTATTAGATCCTGATTGTGCAGGCAGATGAATATATTTACAAACCTTATCTAGTTTCGCAATCGTATCAACTAACTCTTTGTCAAAATCTTTAGGGTGAGATGTGATAAATCTAATCCTCTCAACGCCATCAATATCATTAACGTAACCTAATAGATCGCTAAAACCTACTATACTACCATCAACCAATTTACCTCTGTATGAATTAACATTTTGTCCAAGCAACATAATCTCTTTACTGCCACCAGCTATTAGTGCCTTAACTTCATCTATGATCTCTTTCACATCTCTTGATACTTCAACACCACGAACATACGGCACTATACAATATGTACAAAAATTTTCGCAACCTTTCATAATAGTAACTTGAGCTGAAACTTTACTTTTACGCTTAAACTTCTCTATCACAAAAGTTTCTGTCATTAACGATGTATCAACAAAACGCTCCCCGTTTAACGCTCTCTCTATCAACTCATCAAAATTTGCAACAGCATCTGTGCCTATAACAAAATTGACTAACGGGAAATCTTTTAATAATTGTTTACCTTGATCTTGTGCAACGCAACCTGTTAAACCTATCACCACATCTCTATCATTTCTTTTAAGATCTTTAGCTATAACACCTAGATAACTTGCAATCTTAATCTCAGGTTTTGCCCTTACTGAACAAGTGTTTAAAATTATAATTGTGGCTTCTCGTGTATCTAATACTTGATGATAACCTCTGATCTCTAACGATGATGAGATCCTCTCTGAATCATACTCGTTCATCGCACAACCGAACGTATATATATAATATCCTTTATTTAAATCCATCGAACTAATATGCACCTTTCCTTTTTATTACTACTGTCGGAGTTAAAAATAGTATCGTTAAATCTAGCCAAACTGACCAGTTTAAAACGTACCATGTATCTCTTGAAATTCTATAATCGTAATCTGTATCGCTTCTGCCTGATACCTGCCATAAACCTGTTATCCCTGGTCTTACACATGTATAATATGTTGCGAACTCTTTATAATATTTATCTATCTCTTCTTTAATAACTGGACGAGGCCCTACTAAACTCATATCACCAACTATAACATTTATTATCTGTGGCAACTCATCTAACGAACTCTTACGCAAAAAATTACCGATCTTTGTAACCCTTGGATCATTCTTTAATTTATACGAACTCTCCCACTCAGCCCTTGCATCAGCGTCATCTCTCAATATAACTTCCAGTCGCTCTTTCGCATCTATATACATTGATCTAAATTTTATCACATTAATAGTTCTACCGTTTCTACCTATCCGTGCGTGAGTATAGAACGGTTTACCTTTTGATGTTATCATAATCGCTAACGCCATAATCGCAAAAAATGGGATAATAAACGGAAGAGATAAGATACATAAAAAAAGATCAATCGAACGTTTTAATACTCTATTTATATACGACTCAATATTGTTTTTAATCTCTAAGTACGACAATTTATTCATTAATGTTTCAACGGTTACTGCGTTTGATAAAGCTAAACCTTCTGATGACGGCAGAAGAATAATTTTCGATAACGATATATGCAACCTTCCCATGAGTGACGATAAAGCATCTCTTTCAACTGATGATTGTATGATAATCGCTACTGTAATATTATTCTCTTTAACAATTCTCTCCACATTATCAACTATACCTAAAATATCTTTATCTGTGTTATTACCCTCTTTCATCAAAACTTGTCCTTTGATGTTGAGTGCTAAATTTTTCTCTTCATTAAACATTTTTAATATAGATTGATACTCTGTGCCACCACCGATAATAATTGTATTATCATTAAAATTTCCATCTTTATAGATGATCTTTTTATATATGTATCTAAACATTATCATCAAAATAACAGAGTATGTAAAAATCAAAACTACCATCAATCTTGATATCTCATCCGTTGATTTTAATATAGATACAAACGCAAACACAACTATAAAGGCTATAATATTAGATTTAAAAACATCTCTCGCTTCAAGCCAAAATGGCAGTTTTTTTACATATAATCCGTTAGATATAAACATAAGAATAAGAACTGCAAACACCCACCAAAGATCTAATATAAAATATCCAAAATCAAACTGCAACTCTATAATACTAAACACTTTTTCAGCCATTATACGTGTGAAAAATGCAAGCACTACAGCTGTAATATATGCACTAAAATCTGTTAGAAAAAGTGAGATAATATAACCCGCTCGGCTATAATTATTTACCCGTTTTTTCATAATATGTATCCGTTACTTTTCTCTAAATTGTTGATATATGATTTAATTCCGTCCTCTAATGATGTGAACGGTTTGCTGTATCCTGTTTTAATAAATTTGCTCATATCAGCTTCTGTAAATTTCTGATACTTGCCTTTTAAATCTTCTGGAAACGGAATAGTTTTAATCTTTTTATCAAAATGTTCGCTCACTACTTTTGCTATATCTAAGAATGAGCGAGCCTTACCTGTGCCTGCATTAAATATCCCAGAGTCGTCTTTATTTAATAGATGTAGGTTCATATCAACAACATCTTTAATATATATAAAATCTCTTAAAAAGTTTTCACTACCTTCAAATATTTCAAGATCCTCACCTTTCTTTGCTTGGTGGAAAAGTTTGAAAACTAATGATGCCATTCTGCCTTTATGGTTTTCTTGTTCGCCGTAAACATTAAAATATCTAAGTCCTGCAACTTGACTTGGAACACCACTTTCTAAAACTTTTCTAACGTATTGATCGAATAAAAATTTTGAATAAGCATAAATATTTAATGGATATTCGCACTCACTCTTTTCTTTAAATCCATCTGGTCCGTTACCGTATGTTGATGCACTTGATGCGTATATAAATTTCACATTGTTTTCTATTGACGCATCTAATAATTGTTTAGAGTATTCATAATTATTTTTCATCATATATCTGCCGTCACTCTCAACAGTATCAGCACAAGCACCCTCATGAAAAACAGCAACGACGCTTTCGTTTGCTAAAAATGATGTGAAATCAAAATCACGTTTATCTACAAAATCTAAAAATTTCAATCGGTTTAAGTTAAGATGTTTATCTGCCTTTTCAAGATTATCAACTACCAATATATCCGATACGCCACGATCGTTTAAACCCTTGATTATGTTTGATCCTATAAAACCTGCACCACCTGTAACTATTATCATATATACCTCTATAAATTATATTATTTTGTAAATTTTATTATTGCTCTAAGTTATATTATCGACGTAAACTCATACACTTAATATCTTATCAGCACTACACCTTTACGGTTGTTAGTTGGATATCATTTTAGCTTATTAATTAGATATCTTATTGATTATATTTGTTGATGAATACCCTTCAACAAAATCTATTAACTCAACTTTTTTTGCATACTCTCTACCTACTACCTCTTCAAGTTTATAATCGCCACCTTTGACTAGAACATCTGGTTTGATAGTTTTGATTAACTCTACTGGTGTCTCATCATCAAAAATAATCACATGATCTATAAATGAAAATGCAGATAATAATGTAGCTCTATCTGCTTGATTATTAATCGGTCTATCATCACCCTTTAACATCTTGACAGATTTATCAGAGTTAAGTCCAACTATTAAAACATCGCCAACCTCTTTTGAAGCTTGCAGATATTTGACGTGTCCGATATGAAGAATATCAAAACAACCGTTAGTGAAAACTATCTTCTTACCTCGATCTCTATAGTAAAGCAGAACCTCATCTAAATTATCTTTAGTTATCATCTTAGAGTGCTGAACAAGGTTATAACTCTCTTTAAGTTCTTCTATTGTAATCGGCACGGTGTGAGCTTTTGCAACAACTATTCCTGCTGCTCTATTTGCAAGTTCGATCGTTTCTGCTATATCATAATTAAGTGCGAACGATACTGCTAAGATAGATACAACTGTGTCTCCTGCTCCTGAAACATCGAACACTTCTTTTGATTCTGCTTTAAATGTTTTAACGTAATCAGATGCTATAACTGTAATTCCTTGATCTGATCTTGTTACAATTAAATACTCTATATCATATTTATCTTTAATCATTCTACCGTATTTTAGAACATCTTCATCGGTATTATTAATAGATACATTTGCAACAACGCCAAGCTCTTTCACGTTCGGAGTTACAACTGTTGCTCCAGTATATTTTGTCCAGTCGTTACCTTTAGGATCTATAATTACTGGTTTAGAAATCTTTTTTGCTTCACTTATAATATATGCACAGATCTCATCAGTACAAACACCTTTACCGTAATCAGATATAATTATCACATCATTTAACGCAAGATCTGTTTTGATATCTTTTGTGATCTCATCAACTGACGGTTTATCAAGCACTGTATCATCTTCAAAATCAAGTCGTGCTATCTGCTGTCTTGAACCTATAACTCTTAATTTGCTCGTTGTGTTCTCAAGAAAGTTATATAACTGATACGATACTTTTATATCATCTAACATCTTTCTTAAAATCTTGCCGTGAGTATCGTCACTTGCAAGTCCTAGCAACCTAACGTTCGCACCTATGTGAGATAGATTATTTGCAACGTTGCAAGCACCACCAAGTCTCTTAGTCGTATCAGAAATTTTTACAACAGGCACAGGAGCTTCAGGTGATATCCTTGAAACATCTCCTGTATAATAAATATCTAGCATCATATCGCCAACGACTAATACTTTTACAGTTGAAAAATTTAATTTCATTGCTTATTTCCATTATCTTTTAAAATATTCTTTAACGTATCTAACCTAACATTCGCATCTTTATGATCTATATAACTCTCATCAATCTTAGAGTACCAAAATATAGCATCTCGTACTAAAAACAGATCTATACCACCGATATCGTTAATAGCTTTATCGTACTGTTTATTACCTAATTTATATGCGATATCACTTTTTAACTGTACAACTTCTTTGCTTGGTTTTCCTATGTATGTGAATGAGTAGTATGCTTTTTCATACTCTCCCTCTTTCAAAAAGATGATACCTTTATCGTAATATCTAAGAGGTGCTTTTTCGATTATTTCATTAGCAACTTGAACAACTTTTTTTTGTAGCTCCATCGCCTCATCGTAATTTTCAGCTTTCTCTGATATACCGTCAAGACTGATTAAAGCTATGTCAACATAGTCTGCAGCAGATACATAATCATCTCTGTCAACTGCACCTAACGCTTTTTCATACGCATTATTTGCCGTAATAAGCAATTCTTTATATCGTAAAATTTGATAAACTTCCGTTTTTAATGCTAGCACTTTTCTATTCGTTTTTCGTATATTATAAGCTTTAACTAATTTATCATGAGCTTCTTCAATATTACCGTTTTCAAATAAGATAACAGCCTCATCGTATAGTTTAAAATCCTCTCCGTTAAAGTATCTATATGTAAAAAATCCAACCGATACTAAAAAGAGTATTACAAATAACATAAACATAAATCTACTAAACATATCTCTCTCACTTAGTTTTAAAATTTACTTAGCTGTTAATCTCTCTATATACCCTTTAAGGTTTATATCTTCAACTCGTTTGAGGTAATTTTCATACTCTGCCATATTACCTTGTCCTGCATACACATAAGCCATAAATGCAAAATCCATCTGATCTATACCTTTACCTGCAAGTGACATTATTAAATTATAATCTTTCTTATCAACAAAATGCTTATAGATTGATAACTTATCCTCGCACGTATTAAATCGTTTAGCTGATGATGTTGTAAATAAATCTTTCTCTATAAAGTTACCTGTGTATTTACAAACTTCTCGCATATTTTTACTATCCAGCTTATCTATAAATATAGCGAACTTATCTTTATCACCGTTCTTGATTAAACACGCAATAACAGTCTTAACTAACGTATCATTCTTTTTTGTAAGACATTTCTCAATTAGATCGCATTCATACTTAACACTTATTCTACTGCTAGCCTCGATCATTCTACAGTACGATGCTTTAGATAGTTTGAAATCAACTTTTACATCTCTATCAAATACCGCTATGTACTCTTTATAATTACCAGTTTCCCACGACATATTAAGTGCTAACTCTAACGATTCAGCTGTTTTATACTCGTTATATAATTTAAAGAACTGATCTTTCATCTTATTAATATAAAAATATTTAGAGTAGTAGTTAAGAACCTCTTCAGATTTTTCTACATCTGATAAGTTATCATACACTACTAAAACATACTCTGGAGTATCCTTAATCTTATCAATAAAGAAAAGTAGCTCTCTTGGATCGTAACTTCTTATAGCTACTGCATCAGCTAACGGCTTATCAACTGTACACTCTGATTTAGTGTATAATAGTAACCCTGCATTTTCATCTTCTATTAAAAACTTTTTAGCAAGTTCACAATCTGTTTTAAGCAGTAGAGACATCTTATCACTCATAAGTTTCTCTGTGTTAAATCTATAATTCTTACTATCTTGAATTTTTAACAACGTATCTTTAGCACTCTCAAGATTACCTTCTGCTTGGTATATTTGATATAATATATATCGTGCAAAATCAGCCTCATCACCTTGTCTATTCTTTGATAGAAAAACTTCAAACGCTATTTTTGTAACATCCGTCAATCCATCTTCATACGCCTTTAATCCAACAAAATAATCTTCATCGTAAAACGATTCTGTATCAGTTTTAACAATAGACTTATTATCTGACTTAACATCACCACTCTTAATCTTAATATTCTGGTTAGAGTATAGATTAGATATTGAACTTACAAAAAATACCGTAACAAAAATAATTATTTTAAACATTTTTCTATAACCTGTATCGGATGAATAACTTCCTTATTTCCTAAATGAGTCATCTGCATTGCACAAGTTGGACAATCCGTTGCAGCGTATGAAACACTAGCTTTATTCATTTTATTAATCATGTGAGACGCTATGTCTAATGATTGTGTGTAATTCTCTTTATATAATCCCCAACTTCCTGCCATTCCACAACAAGAACTGTTTAAATCTGTACTATCAACGCCTTCAAGCGTCTTTAACACATCTATAGTCGATGTTGGATTAGGAAGCAGTTTCATGTGACATGACATATGATAAACTAACCCTATATCCTCTTTCTTCTCTACTCTATGTATATTATCAAGATCACCTTTAATAAGATCTGTTATATATATGATTTTAGATTTAACTTTATCTATATCCTCGCCGTCAAGACAGTAACCCCACTCTTTATATAACGATAACGCACAAGATGAACAAGATGTAACAATATAATCTGCTTGATCTATATGCTCTCCCCATAACTCAAGATTTTTCTTAATCTTTCCTTTTGTTTGATCAACCATACCTTTAGATATATGAGGGATACCACAACACGTTTGCTTAGGAACAATAACCGTATAACCTAACTTCTTAAGCACGTTTAAAGTCGACTCTGTAATCTCTGGCTTAATATATGATGCGTAACAACCTGCAAAATATATAACCGTTTTTCCTGAATACATATCTTTATTGTACTGAATATAATCTTTGATCGTTTTCTTACTAAACAGTACCATCTTTCTTTCATGTGCTAATCCGATAAAACGTTCCATCAATTTACGAACTTTAATAGGGTTTGTCATCTTAACTATTAACGATCCGAACCTATGAAACAGTTTGCCCATTAACTCAAATTTTGTAACTAAATGACTTGTAAGTGACGCACCATGTTTCTTAAAATATCTAGCCTTAACTTCTAACGCTAATTTAGGGATATTAACTTTAGACGGACACTCTATAGAACAACTGCCACAGTTAATACAATGATTAATAACATCCATAAACGGTTTATCAAACATAGCCATACTAGGATCTAGTTTTCCAGATAGATACGCTCTTAATATGTTAGCCTTCGCCTTAGGTGTAGCATTCTCATCTTTAGTTGATTTAAATACAGGACACATTCTTGTAGAGTTTGTAATAGTCGTACATTTAGAACATCCATGACATAGTTCAGCCTCTTCAATAAAAGTGTTATCGTTCCATATAAGCTCATATATAGCATCTTCTTCTGCTTTATATTCAGCACCGTAACGAAGATCTTTTGCCATCAATGATGTATCATCATTCGTTTTTATATCTGGATTAAATGTTTTACTTGGATCAAAATTATTTTTAACTTTAAGAAATATATCATATATAGCCTTATACTGTCTCGGTATATAACAACTTCTTAATCTTCCATCACCGTGTTCACCAGATATAGTGCCGTTTAATCTGCTTACAAGCTCATATACTTCATCTGCTAACGGTTTTAATAACGATACATCACTCTCTTCTTTAAGGTTCAGTAACGGACGTGTATGAAGTAATCCCTTTGCAATATGTCCATACGATACATAATCAACGTTATATTTAGCAAAAATCTTAGCTATACCTTTAAAGTATGATGTAAGAGTGCTAGTTGGTACTGCTGCATCTTCAACTAACGCTAATATCTTTTTGTCGCCTTTTAATTGATATAAAATAGGTACAGCCGATTTGCGTACAGCTGATAGTTGTGCAACCTCTTTCTTATCTGTTGCAAAATTGATATTTTTAGATAGTTTCTTAGCTTTTATTAACTGCATAGATTTTTTAGCTTTTTCAATAACTTCTTTATCTGTATCGCCGTCAAACTCTATAAGCAGAAGATTATCTATATCTGATGGAATTCTATCCTTTAACTCTGGTCTATAAGTAGATGCTAAAGTTAGAAGCGTTTTATCCATTATCTCAATAGCTGCTGGATCAAACTCCAATGCTACTTGACTTGCCTCAGCTGATAACTCTTTATTATTAAAATATCCAACTAGTAATGATGAGAAAGGTTTCTTCTTTAATAATGAAAATTTAAGTTGTGTAACAATACCGAACGTCCCTTCAGCTCCACCTATTAATCTATGAAGAAATAAATGATCGTCCTTTATACAATCTCGTAACTCATACCCTGAAACATTACACTTTACAGGTGGATAAGATTTATCAATCAACTCTACATTTTTAGATATAGACTTATATACCTTTTTAAGTATTTTTGGTAAACTATCTACACTCATCTCTGCAATATCTGAAAACCTATGTATTGATCCATCTGATAACACTATCTCAGCGTCCATTATATAATCGGAAGTATTACCGTATTTAACAGAGTACTCGCCACCTGCATTAGTTGCATACATTCCACCGAACGTTGCATACTCACCAGATGATGGTGCTGCTGGAAAAAATATACCTGAACCACTAAGCGCAACCTCTAACTCACCATGTCTATAACCAGGCTCACAAGTAAAATGGTTACTGTTTAAATCTAAACTTAATAACCTGTTCATATATTTTGTAAAATCTATTACAAGTCCACGACCTACTGCCGATCCACATAATCCTGAACCTGCTCCACGTGGATGAACTGAAATTTTATTCTCAACTGCAAATTTCACAGCTTTAGCTACGTCGTAACAATCTTTAGGATATAAAACAGCCAACGGCTTAACCATAAATATTGACGCATCTGTAGAAAGCTCTATCCGTTTAATCTCATCTGTGTAAAGGTCGCCCTTAACTATCTCTCTTAAATTATCAAAATTCATTATCTATCTACCTATATAAATTAAATATTCTTTCTAGTCTATAACTATCACCAAGAATAATCAAGTACTTTCATCTATTAAAAAGTTCTATAAATCAACGGATAATCGCTAACCATTACAATTATTTGTATATAGCAGATATATAATTTCTGTTTTAATTTAATTCAAATTAGTTTATCTTAACTATTATGAATAAAAGAATAAATATAGGTTTAACTATAGGCGATCCAGCTGGGATCGGTTATGAAGTCGCATTAAAGTTTCTTAAACAAGTATATTATACAGATTTATCAACTGTGGATTACGATATTACTCTGTTCTGTCATAGGTTTATCCTTGATAAAGCGATCAATGATATATTTAATAACAACTACCCTTCTGACTTTAATAGCAAATTTATAATTGTTGAACCAGATAACCCTTTAGAGTTTGATTTTGAGTACGGTGTCAACTCTGTTGAATGTGGAAACGCTTCAATGCAATATATTAAAAAAGCTGTAAAGTACGCAGAGAACGGTTTAATTGATGCGATCGTTACTCTGCCAATTAATAAATACTCTATATCGCTTGCTGGATATGATTTCGTAGGACATACCGAATATTTAGCTCATCTTACTGGTTCTAAAGATATATCTATGATGATGATGTCGAACGATTTTAAGATCGTACTTGTAACAACTCATCTACCCCTTAAAGATGTAGCAAAAGCTATCACTAAACAGAAAATCGTTACAGCTATTCAAAACGCTCATAATGCTGGCAGGTTTTTTGGTGTTGGGGTTGGGGTTGATCTTGTAACTGGGACGGGGGTTGCAACTGAAACTGGTGTTGGTGTTGGGACGGGGGTTGCAACTGGGACGGGGGTTGATCTTGCAACTGGGACGGGGGTTGATCTTGCAACTCATGTTCATCTTGAGACTGATGTTGATCTTGTAACTCATGTTCATCTTGCAACTAGTGTTCATCTTGCAACTAG
>CAMQYB010000018.1 GCA_947039055.1 uncultured Deferribacteraceae bacterium | reverse complement strand
GAACCAGTCACATAAACTAATTCAGCCTAGTTGATTTACACTACTCAATAAACACGGCGAACCAGTCACATAGGTTTACCCAACCAATCAATCAAAACGCTTACTTATATTTATAAATAAATGGTTTTACGTCAACTAAATTATTGCCACAAGTTTCGTCAAGTTCATAGGCGTATTTATAAAACAACTCTAAGCCTTTTATATGATCATCACTAAAACTATAATCTATCGTATCCCAATACTGCAACATCTGTTCTTTTGTTATTCCAAAATCAATATACTTATCTATAAATTTTAGGTTTTCTATCTTATCTTTCTTACTGATCTCAATTATTGTTTCTATAAACCGATCTAAATTAGGATTGCCTATAACGTCTTTATTCATGATCCATAATCCAAACACAAAGGGAAGGGATGTTGCGTTATACCACTCCTCTCCTAGATCTATAATAATTTTAGATGATGATACTGATGATGAGTAATACTCTTTTAACGCACTATCCCCGATAATTACTTCAGCTGAAATATCTATATCATCTCTATCAGTCGTGTACACAGGTTTAATATTGTAAAACTTCTCTAAAACAATACGTGATAGAATTGTAGATGTGTTAGACTCATTAGTGAAATATATTTTTTTGCCATCAAGTTCATCTATCGGCAGATCAGATATTATAAGTACGCTTTTGACTTTACCGATTGATGATATCGATAACGGAATGATTTTATACTGTTCATAATTTCTTATAAACTCTATTGATGATGACGGAGAGATATCAATAATTTTATCTCTAATCGCAATATTTAAATGTGATGGATAACTTTTAAGAAACTCAACACCGACCATATTTTGAATATAATGGAATATCGGATACACATTTGCATAATCCATAAAACCTATTTTTAACATATTATCACCTTCAAACTTTTTTTTGTCTTTATAAGTATGATATGGTAATAATTATTAAAGTTCGGTTTTATCATTTGCGTCGTCATTAATATATAAGAATTCGTACACTAGTTTTATTGTAAGATATGTAAATATCCCAGCAAATACGATATCTGATAAGAAGTGAGCACCGTCCATAACTCTAGAAAACGCCGTGTACGATGCTAATATTAATAATAGGATCCATGCAACAAATCTCTTTCTTTTGTTTGTGATAAGGAAAGCAAAACTCATTAAAAAGAAACCAAATGAAGCGTGTCCAGATACAAATGAGCAGTTTGTCTCACACTCATTTGCGATCACAAATGCAGGCGTAAATTCTTGTGCACTACCAAACTCTGTAACATAATGAGGTCTTGCACGTCCAACATTCTCTTTAAGTATAGCGTTAACCAATAAGCCAGGCCCTAGTGCAAGTGTTATGACTATAAATAGTATCGATCTAAGTTTAACGAATTTTAATTTATCTCTAAGTATTAATTTCACTACCAAGAGTGTTAAAGAGGAGATTATTATAATGTTCGCAAGATATATTACTCCACGATAAAATATATCAGAGATAAGTAAATCTTTATACGCAAACCCACTTTCAGTATTGTAAAATAGGCTACTTACATATAGATCAATTATAGGGAAACATCTAAAAATAATCGCTAAAATAATTGATATAATTATTAAGATTTTATTATGTTTAATAAATGAGATAAATTTGTTTAATATTAAAGAGGAATAATTCTTCTTATAAGTTTGCTGCAATTTTATCTCCCATCTCTACTGTTCCAAGTATCGTTATATCTGTGCTTTGTCCTGCGATATCTTTAGTTCTAAACCCTTCGTTTAAAGTTTTAGAAACAGATTCTTCTATCATGTTAGCGTACTCGTTCATATCAAATGAGTAGCGTAGCATTAATGCAAGTGATAATATTTGAGCTATAGGGTTCGCTAGATTTTGTCCTGCGATATCAGGAGCTGATCCACCGATAGGCTCATATAGTCCGAACGATTTTTCATTAACTGATGCTGATGGAAGCATTCCGAGTGAACCAGTAAGCATTGCAGCTTCATCAGATAATATATCTCCAAAAAGGTTTTCGGTTAATATAACATCAAACTGTTTAGGTGCTCTAACTAATTGCATTGCAGCGTTATCAACAAACATGTGTGTAAGTTCAACAGATGAGTATTTAGATTTATGAAGATTACTTACAACCTCTCTCCATAAAACAGATGTCATAAGAACATTTGCTTTATCAACAGAGCAAACTTTGTTAGATCTTAATTTTGCAGCTTCGAAAGCTTTGATAGCAATTCTAGTTATTTCTTCTTCTGTGTATAGCATAGTATCAACAGCTGATTTTCTATCAGGTGCGATCATTTTAGGTTGACCAAAATATATACCACTAGTTAATTCTCTAAAGAATATAATATCAAGTCCACCATCAATAAGATTGTTTTTAAGTGATGATGATTCAATAAGAGCAGGAAAAATTTTCACAGGTCTTATATTTGCAAATAAAGAGAAATGTTTTCTAAGTGGAAGTAATGCACCACGTTCAGGTTGTTTCTCAGGAGCTAAACCTTCCCATTTAGGTCCGCCAACTGATCCAAATAATATAGCTTGAGACGCCTCACATACTTTTATTGTTTCATCAGGCAGTGGAGTTCCAGTTTCGTCATATGCAATACCGCCGATTAAAGCTTCAGTTCTCTCAAATTTTTTATTTGATTTAGATTCTATTATATCAAGTATTTTTAATGCTTGAGACATTACCTCAGGTCCTATTCCGTCTCCAGCTAAAACAGCTATTTTATTCATCTAAATATACCTCTCAAATTATAATTATGTTAAAAGATCATTATATTGATCAAATATCTTAAAATCAACAGATATTTATAGTTACTTTATTACTCTTCTAAATGATATCACTAAAAACAGTAAAAATATTATATTCGTGAGCCAAGCTCCTAAAATAGGATTAAGTGTTGATGAGTATGAAAGTTTTTCAGAATATATCTGTAAAAAGTTATAAACTATTGCAATTAGAACAGCTATAATCATTCCTAAACTTTTACTACTACGAGCCGCAGACACGCCTAATGTAAATCCGAACAAAGCGAGTATGATCGATGAAAAAGGTACAGCAAAACGTTTATTTAGCTCAAATTGATATCTATGATCTGTTGAAAACTTTTCAATTAACTCTGTAGTTGATAAAGTCATTGGAGTATTTACGAGATCTGTTATTCTTATATTCATAGGAATACTCATTACCATATCTTGAAACTTGATAACTGATGTGTTGTATATATCTCCAACTTTAGTTATTCTTCCATCCATTAAAATCATCTGAATACTTTTTTCTTTTGTAGGAGTAATAGATGCTTTAGTTGCAGTAATAATAGAGTTGTCACTTTTATTTACAAGAACTAAACCTTCGTAATCTATGTTATTCATCTTCTTTTTAACATATAGAAGAATACCAGGAATACGTTCATATATTTCATTTTCTTTTATATCTTTAATAGATATGTTTTCTGTGATTTTATTAAGGTTGTTTATGGTTAAAATAGATGATTTTCTTACTAAACTAAGACTTAGCATCAATGCTAAACAAGTAGCTATAATAGCAAATACTATAACTGGTTTTAGAATAGTAAAGGTGCTAGCACCGATTGATCTTATTGCGATCATCTCACTGTCTGATGATAGTCTACTAAATACAAGCATAACAGCAAGTAGTGATGCAAGAGGGATAGTTAAGACAAGTAGAGCAGGGGTTAAAAGCAGGATAGTTTCAACAATAAGTACGATTGATACATTATTTCCAAGAAATAAGTCTGCAATTTGTACAAGTTTTTCTATGAGTAGTAAGAAGATAAAAAAGATATTAGCAAAAATAAATAGAGGGTATAGTTCTTTGAATATATAAAGTGGTATTTTTTTAAATAAGGTGTTTTTCAAAGCAATTTATCTATTTTACTTTTCGATCTTACACCAGGTTGTGTATATGAGCTAAGAAGAGATTTTCTATTCACTGATACATTTTTTTCTTGCTTTGTTCTTTGACGTTCTTTACTAAGTTTCTCTTCTATAGAAGGTAGCATAGAGCGAAGATAGGTTACATCGACTTTATCGCTCAGTTCACCTAGCTCGATAATTTGCATCAGTTGTGCAAAATAGTTATCGAAGATATCTAATTTACTAAGAAATACATCACCCATAGGCTCAAGCAGTAACTCTTTAGCAATCTCTTCACATTGTTTTAGCATTATAGAAAATTCTACCCTCATAACGAGGGTATATTAAATCATATTTAGAAATTATGCAAGTAATTCAGTTAATTAACATTTAGAATGATTATTAACCTGCAACATTTACTGATGCTTTTTCATAACTTTCAGGAAGAACTGGAGTCTCTTTTTTACCTTCTTTATCAACAACTTCTTTCCAAGCGTCTCTAAGAGGTTCTATAAGTTTCATTACATCTTCAATCAATTGTTTGTTTTTAGTTTTATTAGCCTCAATTAACTGCCATACCATGAAGTCGTATAACTTCATAAGGTTTGTTGATATCTCTTTAACGTCCATATTAAGAGTAGACATTAATTCAAATAAGATATTCTCAGCCTTAATTATATTATTATGTGCACCTTCAATATCAGCCTTATCAATTGATTTGCAAGCAACTCTTAGGAATTTTAAAGTTCCATCAAGCAGAAATAGAACGATTTTACCTTTAGATGCACCGTCAATTCCTTGTTTTTGATAGATATTCATATTAGATTTTTGTCTCACGCTAGCCTCCAGTATTAAAATACTTTATTTACTTTATTTACTTTATTATATTCTTTTATTATAAATTACTATCCACCGATTTTAGATAATGCCGTTGATTGCTCTTGAATCTGTTGCATTCTTATCTCCATATCAGTGAAACTCTGCCATAATCTTTCAAGATAGTTCTCTACTCTAGCTGATTGAGTTTTAATCTGTGACTGCAAGCTAGTAAGTTGGTTCTCTATTGAACCGTTAGTTCCAGCTTTCTTATACAATACAGATGATGAATCAGAGTTAGCAATAGCCCAAGAATCATATCTAGTACCAAAACCTTGACTAACTACTTTTGTCTTACCATCAATATCGTCCACCGTTTCATTTTCATTAAAGAATTTAAGAACTTCATCAGTATCATTTTGTAAAATTTTTACAAAATCACCATTTTTGATTATTTCTGTTATCTTTTCTACATCAGTAGATGTATCAATAAATAAACCTTTAGTTGTAGTTGACCACTCACCAGCATCACCACCTGCAATGTTTAATCCTATATCAGTAATGTTATTAAACTTACTAGTAGTATTCGTAAGATTACCTGTAAGAGTTGATCTAAGACTAGTTTTAATTGTTTTCAACTCACTACTTCTTCTATACGTTTCATTGTTTCTCATTTTAAGATGGTTTTCTTCATATGTTGCTACTTCACTTTCTGACATCTGTTGTTTCTGTTCAGTTGATAACGGCTCCCAATACTTCTCTTTTTCCTCTTTAGTCGGGGTCTCAGGAGAAAGCATTAACATTAATTCGTTATATTTTACAGCAAACCCAGCGACAGCATCAACTGCTCTATCAGTATCTAGAGCAACAGTAAGAGTTGTCATTCCAAGATCAGTGAGAGTCATATTTAATCCAGGTATGATACCTTCAACTTCATTAGATGTTCTTTCATACTTAGTTCCATCAACTGTAAAGATACTATTTTGTCCAGGAGTACCAACAGGGACTTCAGTTTGATATGTATCTGTTACTCCTATTGCATCAAGAAAATTAGATGTATCTCTAGGGCTTCCTACAGTGATCTGAGAAATATTGTCTTTTGAATCTAATCTAAATTTATCTAACTCTTTATCGTATGACATATTTACGCCAGCTGCAGAAGAGTTTATTTTACGCATAACATCATCGACAGAGTCTGTAGCTGTATCTAGAAAAATTGAAACACCATTAATTGTAAAAATACCTCTAGCAGGCTCTAACGGAGTTGAAATACCAGCTTCTTTAATTGGAGAGTTTAGATCAACAGTTCCTTTATCTGATCCACGAATATGTATAGCGCCTGCTGGAAGAGATAGTTTCATAAAATCTAAAATATCTGACGTATCACTTGTTGATCCTAATTGGATATCATCAGGTCCATCATAGCTTCTTTCTAATTTAAAGAAATTGTTATTATAATCCCAACTAGCTTTAACACCTGCACCTGATGAGTTTATTAAACCCATTAAACTGTTTGGAGTTAATATAGATATATCAGGTATATCAATTTTATATCCATTGATATGAAAGAAACCGTTTAAATCCTCTGGTACAACAGGGTCGTCAAACAGCGAGGCTGGTGTTGTTCTTGTGAAAGAACTACTAAGCCAATCAGCAATATCGCTATCTGTTGGAGGAGTAGTTCCTGCTGGAAGATTTGATATTTTATCAAAGTTATCACCAAGAACTTGAGTTTTTGATCCTAATTTTCTATTAACAGAACCATCATATAGTACACCGAATGTACCAGGCTTAACTTCAGTTTCATCTTCTGTTAATTTCAGTTTCATACCAGGGATAATTCCACCTTTAGGTTTCATCATTTTAGATGTTAAATCAGCATAATCATCATCCATCACATGTTGAATCATTGTATCTACTCTACCATTTGATGTTAATTGAGAACCAACAGCAGGTAACCCTAACTGACCTACAAGTGTCGCATCACTACCAGTGGCAACTTTGATATTCATATCTTTTTTACCGTCTGAATTATAGAATGCTAATTTATGTTGTTTTGTTGTCACGTCGTATTCTGTTTTAACAGCTATTTTTTGATCATATTTTGCAGTACCAAGTCCAATGTTTAATTGATCTTCTATATCTTTAGCGATCTCTTGTACAAAAAGAGGGTTTGTATATCCATCAAGAGTTACGGGAACAGTTTTAGTAACACCATCTACAACTATTTCAAAATTCATCTGTTTACCGTTTATATCGGTTAATGGTTGACTGTATCTTCCTGAAGCATTAACACCTGTCATATTACCGTTTAGAAATTTCTCAAACATACGATTATCAGCAGCTTTAAATTCATCTGTTGCCATTACTACTGGAGGAGTAACACCTTCAACATTCTCAACTGTTACAGAGTGCATGCCTTCTAATTGATAATCAAATGTTGTATCGGTTGATATTTCACCGCTAGCCATATTTGCACCTTGAAAGAAAGATGTTTTAGGTACATAAGATGATGCGAATGAGTTTGCAGCTAATTGATCTACATCGACATTATAAACACCAGGTTTAGTATCAGTTGATGCGGTTGCTGTTAAGACGTTGCCATTTGCAACAGAAACTGTTTTGCTTTTGAATGTACTTTCCAATTTGAGTGGAAATAAAGAATCTTTTAACTCAGTCATAGCATCAATAACGGTATTGTATGCAGCTTGTTCCATTGCGAGAAACATTGACTTTTCATTTAATCTATCTACTGGAACCATCGCTGAAGCGACCATTGAATCTACTATTGCGTTGGTATCAAGTCCTGAAACGATACCACCTACTCTTAAAGCTTCCATTCTAACCTCCTTGCTGGATAGTTACTTTATAATTAAAAACACGTTGTAATTCACATTTTGAATTACGTTATTTATAAAGTATGATTTAATCCTTTAAATCTTTTACTCTCTCTTTATCGTTCATACTTTAAATAACTTTAGGTTTTTTTTAATATATTTTTTAATATAATTTACCTTATGATTCTTATCGGTTATTTTATATGTTTCTTAAGGCGTTTTATATGCTTATTGTTGAACTGTTTTGATGTGAATACAACTTCAGTTAATGAAATTGATACATATATTTATTATTATATAGCGTTTTATATGTGATAAGATTTGTTTATAAGGTTTATTAATTCTTTTTTACTGTATGATTGGGTATTATATATGGAAATAGCTTTTATTAGTAATGTTTGACAGATGTTATAAATTATTTTATAAAGTGTCAGATTGAACAACTGCTTTAATAGAGCATCCCTCAATAATAATTGTTTCTTTAGATATTTGTTTTAATTCATCTTTAGAGTGAGTAACAAAGATTGTAGGGATATGAAACTCTGTAGCCATCATTTTATATAGATCAAGTAACTGTTCTTTCTTTTTATTATCAAGCGATGCGTTAGGTTCATCCATTAATAGCAGTTTAGGTCTAGATAGAATAGCTCTACCTATTGCAACACGACTTTTTTCACCACCTGACAATTTGTTAGGTTTTCTTTCAAGTAATGTTTCTATACCTAGTACAGATACTATATTATCAAAATTTATATCGGTTTTATCGCCTGTTGCAGATCTACATCCATCTGGTCTTTTACAACCGTAGAGTAGATTAGATTTTACTGATAGATGTGGAAACAGTTTTGTATCTTGAAAGATAACTCCTACATTGCGTTTATGAATAGGTATATCTATTTTATTTTCAAAATCGAATAAAACTGTATCTGATATTTTTATATATCCAAAATCTGGTTTAATGATCCCTGCTATCATATTGATGAACGTACTTTTACCAGCACCTGAGTCGCCAAATACGCCTAAGATATCGAAACTATCTATCTTAACGTTATAGTTGAATGTATTATCACCTAGTTGTTTTTTAATGTTTATATCAAAGGTATTCATCTATCTATCCTTTGAACCAGCAGTTGTTCTTCTTACAAATAACTCTGATAACATAAGTGATAAAAACGCAATTACGATAGATATAATCACAAGTTTTATTATAGATGCATCATTTGATGAAGGGTTTTGTATAAGAGAGTAAATCTCAATAGGTATTGTATTAGTTTTACCAGGAATGTTTGACACAAATGTTATAGTTGCTCCAAATTCGCCTAAACTTCTTGCAAATGCAGTAACTGTACCTGCGATGATACCGTTCATAGCAAGCGGTATAGTTATAGTAAAAAACACCTTTAATTTTGATGCACCAAGCGTTCCTGCAACTTTCTCATACGATGGATCAACTTGTTCTATAGCAACACGGATCGCTCTCACCATTAATGGAAACGATACAACAGCTGATGCTAGAACTGCTCCTTTCCAGTTGAATGCGAAAGATATATCAAATAGGTTGTATAGATATTTACCGATATATCCGTTCTTACCGAAAGTTAAGAGAAGAAGATAACCTGTTATAACAGGAGGTAGAATTAAAGGTAGGTTTACGATTGAGTCTAATAATATTTTTCCTCTAAATGAGAACCTTGCAAGTACATATCCGCATAAGATACCGAAGGGTAGAGTGACGAATACTGAACACAACGCAACTTTTAGAGATAATTTAATCGCTATTAGTTCGTTATAATTAAAGCCTAGAAACCCTTCCATTAAACTGATTTATATCCATATTTTTTAATAATTTCTATAGCTTCGTCTGAGAGCAGATAATTATAAAAACTTTTAGTTATAAGTGAATGATTTTCTGCAATGATAGCTGCTGTGTATCTTATATCTCCATATAATAACGGATCAAGAGTTTCTAATAGATTGTATTCATTTTTCTTTAATGATACAGCGTCTGTTGAGTATACTATAGCAAGTTCAACTTCGCCTAGCTGAATATACCTTGTTGCTGTTCTTACAGAGTTCACAAATACGGCATATTTCTCTATTTTGTTAAACAGTCCACTATTAGAAAGAAACTCTTTTGAATATTCGCCAACTGGCACGGTGTTTGGATCACCTAACGCTATTTTGCCTCTACTTTTTGCGAGGAATCTAATCATATTACTTGTGTCAACATTTTTAATTTTTTTATTACCTATTAAAACGAGTACATTTCTGATAGGTAGTCTATTGATGTAATGTTTATCTAATAAAGATTTATCATCAAGATAGTTGATCCATTTAGATGAGGCTGAGATAAACACATTAAATGGTGCACCATTTTCAATCTGTCTTGCAAGAGTTCCTGATCCTGAACTAGATATATTTACCGTATGCTCTGGATATTTTTTCTGATAATTATTTGCGATCTCAGTCACAGCATCTATTAGTGATGATGCAACTGCAACATTGATTTCACCTGAAAAAACTCTATCAAGCTTAACCATTTTATATTCAGGATTTAGAGGCTTATGTATTGCTTGAGTTTCTGAGATATTGCTAAAAATAAATACTGACAATAAAACCATTTTTATTAAAAAAGTTGGAAATGTTAAAGTTGTTCTTTTCATTTCAATCACCACCCTAGATAATTATTATATTCATTATATAAAGAAATTTTAATAATAGATATAGTAAAATTTAACATTAATGATATGTGTAGTCAAGTTGAAAAGGGTAAAACTATGATTTATATATATAATTTAACAAAGAGAATAATGTTTTATAAATTTGACAAAAGTTCTTATAACTAGTAAAATTTCCACCATATTAAAAATTGAATAGTTATTGATTGTGAAGTAGTTACTGCGATTATAACTTATTGATTAATTACAACTTAATACATGGAGCAGTTATGAACAGACAGGCAGTTACAGCGACTATAGCTCTTTTAGTAGCATCATTAATATGGGGAATTGCATTTATTCCTACTAGATATAACGGCGAGTTAGGGATAGGTGTATTCTTTGAAATACTATTTAGATACACAGTACCACTTATAATATTCGGTATCATTGCGTTCAAAAAGATCAAAGACACATCTAAAGTTGTTATACGAAACTCTATCATAACAAGCGTATGTTTATTTCTAGCATTAAGCTGTTCAATATACGGCGTTCGTGCTGTAACTTATGGATCGATTGGAATTCTGCTTATATCATTAAGCGTTATACTTGTGCCTATTGCCAGTATATTGATCTATAAAAAAAGAGTACCATTAATACTGTTTCTTTCAGCAACTGTATCACTCACTGCGATAATTATATTAACAAGAGAACAAGGTGCATTACTTATATCAACTGTTGAACAATCAGATATTAAAGGTGTAATCTCACCCATTGTTAATAGTGCGACAAATACAATTACGCCACAGATAGGCATATTTATCTGTGTTATTGCAAGTTTCGGATACACTGCTTATATCTTACTCACTAACAGAATGATGAAGAACGATACACCTCCTGATGTATTACTATTTTTCCAAAGTTTGACATTTGTTGTTCTAAGTATCCCACTTGTACTGATTGTTGAAAGAGAAAGTTTGATGGCGATAGATATATCTGTATGGACAGATTTAAGAACTTGGTTATCGCTTGGATATATCGGTTTATTTGCAGGTACGATCGCATATTATCTATACTTTTTCGGACATAAATATAGTGCACCAACAACGGTTGCAGTCATACTTGCATCACAGAAAATATTCGCAACTATAGCCGATATAGTAATAGTTAAAATAACGCTTAACACAAGTCAGATTATTGCGTACTTAATGATAATAGTTGCAACATTCACGGTTGCAATATATACAAGTAGAAAGAAACAGTAAATGTGTATAACGTTTTAAGCAGTCGTGGTTGTGTTTACGCCTAGAATTTTATATATATAAGATGTTTTTATCTCTTTGTGTAGAAAGTAGCACAAGGTAAATTATAGTGTTTAGAGTTAAGTACAGTAAGCAATCTGTTCGCCTTAGTGAATACAAATGAAATCAATAAACCAGTAAATAGATCGCAAGATGACAATAACTGCGATGTGAAGTCGTCGTTACCCAAAACAAATCAAAATTAAATAATTTTTTAAAATAATATCCTTTGTAGACAGTTATTACATAACAATGTTCTATGTTTTATGCACTGGTTCGATAGTGATCAGTAATATATTATAAACAGTAGTGTATTGATCTAATATCTTGCCACATCTTTGAGAGTAATTTAACTTACTGAAGTTAAAATTAAAATATCAAGAGCATTTATAAGAAATATTCTTAATAAGATGTAATTATAAGGGTTAGGTATAAATATGTTGATATAACTAGCTTTATATCTGCTAAAAACTATTTTTAAAATATTTGACTGTGCTATAAAAGCAATAGAATATCTTGAAATACCAAGCGTATTACGTTCGTATTGTTCTATGTAGTCGTAGTTATTTTCTAAAATCATCTAGTAAGAAAAGGTAGTTGAAATATTTTCAATAAAATGTAACTACACTCTTTTTGAAAGATAATAAGAGTGTTATTATCCGAATATAATTATTAAAATATAAAACAATTGTACTACTGTTTGTATATAGTTATAAATTGTTTGTAAAAAAAAGTATATTAATATGTAGAAAAAACAGATAATTATATAAACTCTTGTTAAATAAAGAAAAATAGTTATAACATTGTTATATTAATAATCTATTGATTATTAACAAACAGTATGTTATCGTTAAATTAGTTAAATAAATATATGTATAAATGCTAACTGTTAAAAATAAAATATTTTGGGGGTATTCATGAAATTGACACGGAGAAATTTTGTAAAAGCATCTCTGTCAACTGTTGCGGCAACTGCTGCCATTGGAATGGGTAGTAACGGAGAATTGGTTGCAGAAGCAGTGGCAGCCGTTTCAAAAGCAGATTTTGGTATAGAGAGGCAGGTTTTTCTATGTTGTAGAATGTGTGCTCAATTCTGTCCTATGATAGGGTATGTGCGTGATGAACGGTTAGTTCGTCTTGAAGCAAATCCAAATTCACCTTATCCAGCTATATGTGGTAGAGGAAAAGCTGCAATAGGTGCTCTTTATAATCCTGATAGAATTAAAACTCCACTTATAAGAGTTGGTGAACGTGGTGAGGGTGAGTTTAGAGAAGCATCATGGGATGAGGCGTTAGATATGGTTGCAACTAAGTTAAAAGAGTTGAGAGATAGTAATGAGTCTCACTCAGTTGCTTATATGCCAAGATTTAACACAGCGATAGGTTTAGATGATTATTTTATAAAATGTTACGGAACTCCAAACACATTTAGTTATGCAGATGGGTGTTTTGCATCTGCCAACGAGTTAGGTTTCGGATCTATTTTTACAGGTGGAAAAGAATCACGAGCTGGTAATTCAGCTGTTATGGGTGATTATGAAAACGCAAAACTTGCAGTATTGATAAGTAGAAATCCAGCAGGTGGTTTAGTTGCATTTCCTTGGGGTGCAGCATACGGTAGAGGACGTAAGAACGGTTTAAAAACAGTATTGATCGATCCCCGTAAAGCAGCAGGTACTGGAGAGACGGACACTGAGTGGTTACCAGTAATCCCAGGAAGAGATATATATTTATTAATGGGTTTAACTAAAGAGATTTTTGACAATAAATATTATGATGAAGAGTATTTGGTTAAATATACAAACTCAGATATGTTAGTTAATTTAGAAACATTTCAAGCGTATAGTATGGCAGATAGTGAAAACGAGACGGCTAGTGGAAAAGATTATATGGTATACGATGAAGTTGCTCAAGATTTTGTAATGAAGTCAAAATCAACTCAACCAGCGATATTAGGAGAGTTTGAGATTAATGGTGTAGCTGTTAAAACAGGCTTACAGATGTTAATAGACTCAACTAAAGGTTATACGGTTGAAGAGATGGCAGAAAAATCTGGTATTACGGTTGAGCAGATAAAAAAATTAGCTAAAGATCTTAACGATACAAAACCAGCATGCTTTTTAGAGAGAGGATATCGTGCAACAAGATATTATAACTCAACTCAAGAGAAGCATCTAATCGCAGTAGTTAATGGATTGCTTGGTGTTTATGGCAGAAAAGGTGGACTTGTATATGGCAGAACAGTTAAGTTAAAATCACCATTAACAGCTCCTAAGATTGAAGGCGTTGAGCAGGTAGATAAATATTATAAAGAGAATGTGAAAGGGTTTGAATTAATTAAATTAACTCATATGCGTCGTTTATTTCCTAAAGCAGTTTTAGATGAAAAACCGTATAAAATGAAGTTTGCATTTATTAATGGTTTAAACAGTATAGGTGGCGGTGGTGGTGCTGATATGGCGACTGCGTTAACTAAGATGGAGATGATTTTATGTATCTCTCCATACTGGAATGAAACAACAATGTTCGCTGATGTTATCTTACCTGACACAACATTTATGGAGAGAAGCGAGCCTCCTGTTACAGGGTTCAAAGCAACTTTTCCAGTTATAGCACTTCATCAGCAAGCAGTTGCACCTATGTATCAGGCTAAAAACGGATACTGGATTATTGAACAACTAGCACAACGTATCTTTACACCAGCAGAGTATGATAAATATTTTGGAGAGTTTAGTAAAGGTGGAGTAGATTATCTTACTCAATATGGGCTAGACAATATTACAGGTATGACGGCTAACGAGAAATCAAACTTTAACGTAAGCACTTTATACTCTAACGGTATATGGTGTGGTGACTCTGCAAAAGTTATACCTAAGGCTAAGAACACAGCTACTGGTAAGTTAGAGATTTACTCTCTATTTATGTCTAAATGGCATGATAAATTGTTGAAAGAGAAACGTTATAATGATGCTAAATATTTTACTCCGTTAATAACATGGGCACCTCCATATTGGATGACTAAAAAGGAAACTTTAGATTACGATGAGTTTATTCCTATCACAGGTTTTCATCCGTTGTCTTCATTTACAGGTGCTCAAACAAGGAACAATATATTACTATCAACTATAGGCTCAATGCTAGATTACGACGCTGTATTTATGAATAGAGAGAAGGGTGAGAGTTTAGGATTAACGTCTAATGATATAGTAGAGATTTATAATATTGATCGTCCATCAATGGTTACAAAAGCAAGAGTAGTTCTTACAGATACTGTTAATCCAACATCTTTATTTTCATTCTACGGTGTAGGATCTGGATACTTTAATAAGATGAGTGATAAACTCTCAGTAGCATCAAAAATAGGATTTAATCCTAATCATGTGGCGACACATATTTTTGCTCCAGTTGAGGGGTCTGCATCATCACAGGATTTTATTGTTAAGGTAAGGAGGGCTAACTAATGGAAAATCAAAGTAAGAAAAAGATGGTATGTTTCGATTCTCAAGCATGCATAAAATGTTTTAGTTGTACGATAGGTTGCTCTACAGAAAATCGTGTTAGACTTCAACGTGATAAAAATTATAATATAGAAAAATCTATATCTGAAAAACTAGAACATTATAACTATATAAAACCTGTTTATTCAGAATCAGGAAATTTTCCGAACGTTTTAGCTGTTACTGCATTAAAGCATTGCAATCATTGTAGTGTTCCTCAATGTCTTGAAATTTGTCCGACTAAGGCTATATCAAAACGTGAGAGTGGAGCTGTAGTGATTGATGAGGATCTATGTGTTGGATGTCAATCGTGTAGAGATGCATGTCCTTATGATATCCCTGAGTACTCTCCAGAAACTGGTAGATCATACAAGTGTATCATGTGCTATGACAGATTAGATGCTGGACTTAGAACGGCTTGTGATGTTGCTTGTCCATCTGTTGCTATCTTTTCTGGTGACGAAGATTATGTAAAAGCAGAAGCTTTAAAACGTGTGGAAAATTACAGTAAGGTTTTCAATAAACCATTTATCGCTTACGGACTAGATGAGATAAATTCACAAGTAGGTAGTTTACAATTTATAACTATTGCACCTGTTGAAAATCAAGATGAATATTTAATACCAAAATCACCTAGAAGTTTTACAGCAACGGCAAGAGATATTATTAAAGTAGGTGGAATTGCAGCAGGTGTTGCAACATTAGCTGTTGTAGGATTGCATGCAAGGCACTGGAAGAAAAATAGTGCAGACTCACCATTTAATAACGAGGAGGAGAAATAATGAGTAGTGAAAATACAAACGAGATAAGATTGTTTTCTAATATGCAAATATGGTATCATAAGCACATTATACATGTGATAATGTTTTTAATTATAACAGGCACACCACTTGTTTCTCCTGCTTTTTCATGGCTTGCATACCTATTTGGAATACCGTTTTCAGTTTTTTCAGGAGTAAGTGCAACGGATCAAATTATACATACAGGGATTCAGGTGTGTAGAATAGTTCATAGAGGTATAGGTGTTGTATGGATTATTATATCTATTCCATTTATAATATCTATGTTACCAAAGATTTTTAAATGGGATGCTACTCCACAAAAGAATGCTGATGAAAGTTGGAGCACTTATGTTAAGGAAGGTGTAGAAGATAGTAAACGAGTTTATATTGATTTTGTATACCCGAAAAGGATGGGTAAGTATAATATCTTTCAAATGCTTGCTGTATGGGGCGTGATTGCGATATGTTTATTAATGTTAGTATCGGGCGTGTTGTTGAGCGTTAGAACTAGTATAAACCCTGAATTTGCATCAATAGTAAGAACGCTACATCTTGCAGGATATATGGCTATGTTGATATTTCTTATTATACATATCTACCTTGCTGTCCATCCGATTAATAGAGCTGGATATAAGGCGATATTTAAAACTGGTACAGATACAGTTGATCATGCGAAGAAGAAACATCCAGGACTATTTAAAAACAAATCATAAAGTATTTAATTAAAACATAGAGTAAAATTTTATTAAAAAAGTCATCTTAAGCAATTTAGTTTAGGGTGGCTTTTTTTGTAAATATAGTTAGATCGCTATGGTTAGTTTTCAGATATATAATAGATTAGAATTACAGTAAAATAATTTTATATAAGTTTGGTTGTAAGAAAAGATATTTAATTGTTATAGAGATTATATTGTTTTGCCAT
>CAMQYB010000017.1 GCA_947039055.1 uncultured Deferribacteraceae bacterium | reverse complement strand
GCACTATTATTACTCACACAATTATTAATCAAGTTATAGTTCTAAAAATCGTAACCAGTAAAAATATTTATCATTCAAGCAGTAAAATAAAGTTGAAGTTATTAATTTACGGTGACCTGTATGTAGTAGATAATATGTTAATTCGTTAATAAAATTATTTGTTTATAAATAGATTAAAAAATGAGATAGAACAAAAAACCATTTTACATTGTCTTATAAATGAGTTACAATTCACATTCTATTTTATTTATAATTATTCAAGAGGTTTGTTTAATACTATGATCCGTATGATACTTTCAATATTACTAATATCTCTTTTCACAGTGAACCTATATTCAAGAGAGATCTCATTAGAAAACGCTATACAGTTTGGTATAGAAAATAGTGATGATCTAAATGCTGCTTTAAAACAGATAGAAAAGGTTCAAGAAGTATTGAATGAGATTTCTGCAACTAACCTACCAACCGTTGCTTTAAAAGGACAGTACAGAGTTGGGTCTGATCTGTTTTTTGAAAAAAGCATAACATCAAGTAATTATCTTGGTAATATCGGTGTTGAAGCCAATTATCTACTTTATGCTTTTGGTGCAATAAGTGACTCCATCAACGCTGTCAAGTTTACAAAAGAGGCGACAGCCGTACAGAGAGATATTATTGAGACAGAGTTAGTGTACTCTATAAAGCTAGCGTATTTTTCTGCGTTAGTGTCAGATCTATTTCTAGAAATTGCTAAAGAATCTTATGCAAATGCTGTGAGAAGTAAAAAATTGATTGAAACTCAAGCAGCGGTAAGAGCACCACAAGCTGATTTAATAAAAATATCAGCTGATATAGCAAGCAGAAAAATTGAGGTTGCAACAACTAATATTGATAGGTCAAACGCTTATAGACTGCTTAAAACGTTGATATATATAGACCCTAATGAAGAAATTAATCTATCAACTTTATTTGGAAAGATGAATAAACCTGTATTAACTGATGAAATAATTACTTCTAATTTAGGTAATAGTGACGGGGTTGAACTTATAAACCAGTTAAAAATATATGATATTCAAATTGAATCAGATATGTACAATGCGAAAGCAGTAGGAAAAGGTAATCTTCCTCAATTAAGCCTTGCAGGTGGTTATGGAATAAGTAATTACGGTAACTTTTCAGATACAGCATCGTTAGGATTACCAGCAGGTAACATTACTAGCGATGAAGGATATGTTGGAATATTCTTAACTTATGAGTTTTTTGATGGATTTAAGTCTAAGTCACAAAAGAAACAATATATCGTAGATAGTCAGATAAAAGGTTTTCAAAAAAATTCAGAAAGAAGAAATATAACAAGTGATCTTTTAGATTCTCTTCTAATATATAATCAGTACCAAAGCATATTAACACTTAATAATGAAGCGATAGTTTTAGGACAACGTTCATACGAACTATCACTTGCAAGATTTCTTAACGGACAAACATCTGCAACAGAGTTAAACGATGTTGAAAGATCTTTATCACAACTTAAACGTGATAGAGCATTAACAATGAATAATATTTTCTCATCACTAGCAGCTATAGGAAGATATTTACCAGGGGTATCACAATAATGTTTAGATGGATAAAGCTATTAGTTATATTCGGAGTTATAGGGTTTTTAATTTATTTCTCTTTCAAAAAGATAGATGAAATAATTTTAAGAGATATTGAAGTCGTAAATTTAGAGAAGATATATAATGAGAAAGGCTTTCCTGTTAATGTCAAAAAAGTTATGTTGCATGATAAGTCTATATTTATCAAGGATTTAGCTTTTGTAAAACTACCTAACAGTAAGTTGTATAGAGCATATTCTGATACAGATCTAATTAAAAGTATAAAAGTTGGAAGTGATGTTTTATTCCCACGAACTATCAAAGTTGATGGAAGAGATGTTATTGAAGATAAAAATTCTAAAATAATCTTAGGCAAAGTTGTTCGAGTATCTGGTACTAAGGATTGGAGAACGGGCTTCTATGCGATAGATATATCGTTTGATGAGAAGTTAGAGAAGAGCACGTTTTACTCTGCAAAAGTTGTGTTTTTAGAGTATAGAAATGTTATCACTGTGCCAAGAACTTATTTACAGATTTTAGATGATAACTATTTCGCTTGGATAGTAGAAGATAATGTTTCTAAAGAGTTAGAGTTAAATGTACCATTGTGTGATGGTTACTCTTGTTATATTAAATCAGGTTTAAAAGTTGGTGATCTAATTATATCAAGCGATACAAAAAAATTGTTTGATGGTAAGAAAGTTAGAATTGTTAATGATAACGAATCTCAAAAAATGGGAAGCTTTAAGTATTAGTAGAAAGCTTTCAATATTAAATAAGGACTGAGTAGATGATAAAAGCATTTGTTAGACGGCCTGTAACCACATTAATGTTAGTATTGTTCTTTGTATTGATGGGTGCTGTAGCTGTGTTTACTATAAATATAGAAGAGTATCCGAAAATTGATCTACCGATTGTATCAGTAGAAATCGTTTATCCTGGTGCAACTCCATTAGAGATTGAATCAGAGATACTTGAAATAGTTGAGGATGCGGTAAGTGAAGTATCACAGATAAAAAAAATCACTGCACAAGCGTTTGATTCTATGGCACTTATCATGATTGAGTTTGATATTTCTGCTGATGTTAATATTCAACTGCTTGAAGTTAAAGATAAAGTTGACGCTGTACTAGATGAATTTCCGAAAGATATTGAAACACCTCTTATATCAAAAGTTGATGTTCTTGCAGCTCCTGTTCTTATTTTATCTTTATCATCTGATAATCATTCGTTAAAAGATTTATATGAATTTGCTGATAACGATCTAAAACCAGTTTTTAACTCTGTTGGAGGGGTTTCATCTGTTGATGTTAACGGTGGCGATATAAGGGAGATAAGAATTACCTTAGACGCTGAACTTATGAAACAAAACTTCATTACTATTGCTGACATTATTGACGGAGTATCTAACTCAAATGTTAATGTGTCAGGTGGTGAGATTAAACAATTAGGTCGTGCAACGAACGTTAAATTTAATACTGAATTTTCATCAATGGATGATATTAGAAACCTTGTTTTTACAACAGCTGAAGGTAGAAATTTTAAACTTGGCGAGATTGCTAATGTTGAAGATTCTATAGCTGATCGTGAAGATGGCGCTACATATAATGCTGAGGATTCAGTAATTTTATTCCTCAAAAACTCAAGTGACGGTAACGCTATTGAGATATCTAAAGAGGTAAATATAAAACTTCCATCTATTAGGAAACTTAGATTAGAACCAGGAATGAATTTAGAGATCGTTAAAGATACCTCTACATATATATACGATGAGACGGTTTCAACTATAGAAGGTATTGTTATAGGTATGATTTTAACTATCATAGTTATACTTATATTTACTGCAAATATATCATCAACACTTGTTACAACGATTATTATTCCGACATCATTAATAGCAACAATGTTTCTTGTTTCACAAGCAGGCTTTACGATAAATTCTATGACACTCCTTGCAATAGCATCTGTTTTAGGAACACTTATTGCGAATGCGATTATTATATTAGAGAGTGCAACGGCTAAACTTGCAGAAGGATTATCTCCTGAGGATGCAGCGATTGAGGGAACGAAAGCTGTTATTTTACCTGTTTTTGCAGGATCAGGCACGAACCTAGCGGTGTTTATCCCTATCGCCTTTATGGGTGGGATTGCAGGAAAGTTTTTCGTACAGTTCGGTATGACTGTTGTTTATGCTACAATTATATCTATTATAATATCTTTCTCATTAGCACCTATGCTTATTGCGAAACTGTTTAAAGCACATAAAAAAAGGAATATATTTGAGAGAGCCTCGGATGCTTTAAATAATTTTATAATATCAAATTATCATACTGTGTTTAAATTTCTTTGGAGATTTAAAATAATCGGCTTAGCAATATCACTAGCTATAATGATATCATCAATTATGCTTATAAAATATTTAGGTTTTGAATTTCAACCATCATCGGATCAAGATGAGTTAAATATAAAACTTGTAACACCTCAAGGATCAACTATTGAAACAACAACAGGGAAATTGAAATTGATAGATGATATAATTCTGTCCCATCCTGAGGTTGAGTCATCTATCGGACAGATAGGTGAAAATGGTCCTACAAATGCACAACTATTTGTGAACTTAGTACCAGCTAAAGATAGAGAGTTATCAGATCTTGACCTAGCAGTACTTATTACAGAAGAAGTTTCAGGTATCCCAGATATAGAAGTTTCTGCACTTAGGGGTGATGGTAATGTTGATTTAACGTTAAATATTTACGGACTTGATTACGATAAATTGGTTAATTATTCAAAAGAGATTGAAAAAGTATTAGTTGATGCTGATGTTTTTAGATCTATCCAGTCAAGTTATAGTATACCAAAAACAGAGAGCAGATTTATCCCTAACCAAGAAGTGTTAAATGCGTATGGAATTAATAACGCTCAGATTGCAAGAGTGATTAGAGCGTCAATATATGGTGATGATAATAATCAATATAAAGAAAATGGTAACCGTTACGATATAAATATTCTATTAAATCCTCATTCACGTAACTCGGCAAAAGTTTATGAGAACATATTTGTTTCATCTCCAAAAGGGTTAATTCCTATCTCTACACTAGGTGAGATTAAAGATGTACAATCAACATCGGATCTGTTAAGAGTGGATAGACAGCGTGTTGTCGAAATTGAATTAACATTAGGTAAAAGTTCATTAGGTAAGGTGCAAACTTTATTGGTTGAAAAGTTAGAGACAATAAAATTTGATGATGGCTACGGCTACTATTTTGCAGGTAACGCTGAGAATGCAGCAGAAACAAATGCAGAGATGGGTAAAGCATTTATACTTGCGATTATATTAACTTATATGGTTTTAGCTGCGGTATTGAATAGTTTTATACATCCAATAACTATTGCGATATCTATTGTAACATCGTTTGCAGGGGTATTTGTGTTTCTATTCTTTACAGATTCAAGTATCAATATCGGATCAATGCTTGCAATGATTATGCTTGTTGGTTTGTCGGTTAATAATGCGATACTGGTTGTTGAGTACGCTATTGCTAAAATTAAAGATGATGGTGCAACGATTGAGGCAGCAATGTGGGAAGCGTTATCGAATAAGATGAGAACGGTAATGATGACATCAATTGCAATTATTCTTAGTATGGTTCCACAGTTATTCTCATCAAATATGATGAAGTTGTCTATGGGTTCAGTTTTAATTGGTGGAATGGCAGCATCGGTTTTATTCACATTGATATTAACACCTTTAACATTTTATTATCTAGAAAGAATGATTCAGATTACAGCTAAAATAACATCTAAATTTAGTAACAAAACAGATGGTTAGTCAGTAGTTATTATATAGTTTATTGAGGTAAAGATATGTATAAATTAGATAGAGAAAGTACAGTTTTATTGGTTGTAGATGTACAGACAAAATTAGCTGCGGCTATGAGTGATGAAATGCTTGATACGATTGTAACAAACATAGATATATTAGCAACATCGTTTCACATGATGGGATTACCAGTATGTGAGTCTCTTCAATATCCACAGGGGCTAGGTGAAACGCTTGAAGAATTAAGTGGAATTATCAAGCCTCACTATCGTTTTGAAAAGAGAGAGTTTAGTTGTGCAAACGATGAAGGATTTAATCAGTTATTAGAAGATGAAAAAATAAAATCAGTAGTAATAGTTGGAATGGAGACACATGTATGTGTTCTTCAAACAGCGATTGATCTTCTTCAAAAAGGTTATAAAGTGCATGTTGTTTCAGATGCAGTTATTTCTCGTAATGAGTTTAATTGGGAGATAGGTATCGATTATATGCAGAATGCTGGAGCGTTAATAACTGTAACAGAAGTCGTTTTATTTCAACTGCTAAGAACAAGTGCAGCGAAAGAGTTTAAAGAAATATCTAATCTTATTAAGTAAGGTGTTTTTGTAATATATTTTGATGATATTAAAAGTTGTTTTAAATTACAATTTTTATGTCATCACGATATCGTAGATTTATCAAAATATGATCGGTATAGTTATTGACTATAGGGTTGTTATATCTAAAAACTTCAACTATCTATTATCTACTACAAATTATTTATTATGGCTCATACTAATAAAATAGATGAAGCACGACTTGTTTTGTAGTTACGATATATGATCGTTTTTTTTGTGAAAGAAACTGTGTTGATTGCGGTTAATATAGAAATTATATTTAGCTGTTGCTAGTATCAATAATTAATATAAATGAGGGTTGTATTATGTGTGAAGGGTTTGTCTTAAAAGTAGTAGAAGATTTATCTAAGATCGGTAGAACATCAGAGGGAGGATCTAATAGATTAGGTTTTTCTAAGAGTGATATTGAGGCAAGAGAGTACATTTTAAATAAAATTAAAGAGCTTGGTTTAACATCAAGAATAGATGGATTTGGTAATATCATTGCAAGATACGACGGTGGAAGTAAAGAGCTTGCAGCAGTTGCAACAGGCTCACATATTGATACTGTTCCAAACGGTGGACATTACGATGGTATTTTAGGAGTAGCTGTTTCACTAGCTGCAATTAAATCTATCAAAGAAGAAGGGGTGGCACTTAATCGTCCAGTAGAATTAATTGTTTTTCAGTTGGAAGAGTCGAGCAGATTTGGACACGCAACTATGGGCAGTAAAGTTATGGTTGGTAGAGATGTTTTATCAAAATTTAAAGAAGCTAAAGATAAAGAAGGGAACACGTTGATAGATGTGCTGTCTGAGAACGGCTTAGATTTTAATAAGTTAGGTGAGTCAAAAAGATCAACAGATGAGTTTCATTCATTTGTAGAAGTGCATATAGATCAGAGTAGAGACCTTCTTGATGCGGATAAACCGATCGGTGTTGTTGAAGCTATATCTGCACCAATTCGTTATAAGATTAATATAGTAGGCGAGGCTGCACACTCTGGAGCTACGAAAATAACTGACAGAAAAGATGCTTTAGTTGCGGCTGCTGAACTTATATTAGCAGTTAGAAATTTAGCGTTAGCGTATGCAGAGAAGAACGTTATAGCAACAGTTGGCGATGTTAAAGTTTATCCAGGTGCGATGAATGTTGTTCCAGGAAGAACAGAGGTATCGTTAGATTTAAGAGGAAGTATTAAAGGTTTTAGAGATGAAGCTTCAGAGCTTATAGAAGATGAGTGTATGAAGATTGCTACAAGAAACTCTGTTGAGATAGAGATGAATAAGATATCAGATGAAGATCCTGTACCGATGGACGCTGTTATTTCATCGACAATAATTAATGCTGCACAGAAGCTAGGGATAGAGTCTATTAATGTAGTTAGTGGTGCAGGGCATGACGCTATGAACATGACAGAAATCACAAGAGCAGGAATGATATTTGTTAGAAACACAAACGGAATGAGTCATACTCCTGAAGAGATGGTTGATACTGAAGATATTAAATTACTGTATAAAGTTTTAAGAGAGACGCTGGTTGATCTTGCAACTCAGTAGAAATCACTCTAATGCAGTGTAGTTTCTTGATTAATTTATGAAAGAATAATATATAAAAAATAGCGAGCAAATAGTTTTTACTATAAGTTCGCTATTTTTATAATTTTAAATCTGTTATTTATTTACAATTGAATCAATTATTTCTCATTAACCACATGTTTTTCAATTAAGATTATTTCAAAACAGTTACCACCACCTTTAGCATTTTCTTTTAAATTAATGATACCGTTGTAAATATTCGTGATATGTTTAACGATTGATAAGCCAAGTCCTGAACCTGAAAGATCTCTTGATCTTGATTTATGTACTGTATAAAATCTTTCAAATATTTTATTTCTCTCTTCAACAGGTATAAGTGGACCTTCATCCTCAACTTTAATAATTACTTGATTTTGATCTTTAGTAATATCAACATGAATATTATCGCCAGTAGAATATCTTGAAGCGTTCGATATAAGATTGATCAATATTGATAGAAGATCGAAATGTCTGATATTCACATTTCCACCTTCAACATTTATATTGTAGTTGATATTTTTATTATGATCTTTTGGTAGGTAGTTAAATATATCATCAACAAGATTTGCAATTATTGTGCTTTCATTTATATATTGCATATCTTCTTCAGTATCAAGTTTACATAGTTCAATCGTATCATTGATGATATTGTTTAATCTATTCGCATTGTTGTTGATCTGTTTAAGAAATTTATTTCTTATATCGTTATCCATTTTATCATCGTTAATAATTGTTTCAGATGCACCGATAATAAGCGATAGTGGGGTTTTAAGTTCATGTGTAATATTTTCTACTAAGTTGTTTTTATAATCGTCATAATTATTTTGGTCAGTGTTGTCGTAGAAAACTATTAGAGATTGTTCATTTATTTTCTTAACATAACTACTAAACATTCTTTCGTTTAATTTAATTAAAAAAGGTTTATGATCGTTATGTTCTAGTGCTTGAGAGATAAAGTTTATTATATTAATATTAATGATATCGCTTTTAATATTGATACCTTCTTTAAGATTTATACCCAACTGTTTTTCAGCTCTATTATTAAAATATATTAATTTACCGTTACGATCAATAAGTAGAATAGCTTCATTCATCACTTCAAAAACTGTGCTTATTTTCTCTTTTTCAATATCTAAAAGTGTTTTATGTTTAGCTAGGTTTTTGTGTGTTGCTAAAATCGCATCAGATATTTTATTCATTGTAGAGTCATTAAATTCTGGTATACTTTCATTTTTATTATTGAGTAAAATGTCAGACATTTTGTTTAATTTTCTAATAGGATCAGATAATCTAATCGCTGTTATAATCGTTGCAATCGCAACCAATATTAAAATGACATTGAGTAGTATCAATGCTTGGTACTCTGTATAATTATTAGTAGAGTTTAAATATTTAGTATCATAAGCAATTCTTAATGTTGCATTGTCGTTTAGCATTTTAGCGTAATACACAGTTTCATTGCCAGTTGTTTCGCTAATTCTTGTAGAGTAGTTTGGGATATCAAACATAGCGTTACGTATTTCATCTCTGTTTATATGGTTAGCCATTTTCGACAGATTATCGTAGGTAACATCTGTATCAAGAAGCACAACACCTTGATTATTTATAACTGTAAAACGCATATTAGATTTGTGAGCGACAGATTTCAATCTCTCATACTGTTTAATAGATTCGATGTTGTTAAGGTCGATATTAGATAGAAGATCCCAGTTACTACTCATAATTGTTTTGAGTTGATTATAACTATTATTTTTTATGATCTCAGATGAGATGTAATGATTTGCAAGAATAATAAATGCGATCGGTATAAAAATGATTGAAAAGATTTTAAGTAAAGATTTCACACTTCAACTCCATATCCTATTTTAGGAATAGAAACAATTATATTAGATGCGTCACCTAGTTTTTTTCTTAAAGAGGCGATGTGCGAGTCAACAGTTCTAGTCATAGCTTCACTATCGTAACTCCATATAGAGTTTAGAAGTTGATTTCTAGTAAATATTTTATTTTTGTTAGTTAAGAAAAGTTTTAATAATTCATACTCTTTTAACGTTAATTTAATCTCAACTTTATCAACATAAACTTTGTGCTTATTATCATCAATAGAGATATTATTTACTTCTAAAACTTTGTCAGTTGTGTTTATGGCTTCAGCTCTTCTAAGTATAGAGTTGATTTTTGCAACAAGCATTTCAATTGAAAACGGTTTAGGCAGATAATCATCAGCCCCAGCATCAAGTGCGGCTATAATATCTTCCTCTCTATTTTTTGCAGATATTATTATGATCGGAATATTTTTTGTAGTTTGCTTATCTCTAACTATTTTAAGGAACTGAGTTCCTTTGAGTCCAGGTAACATTATATCAAGCAGTATCAAATCTATCGCTACATCTTCAAGTGTTATAAGTGCACTGTTAGCATTATCGTGATCTATTACGGTATGAGAGCGTTTCTCTAAGTTATATTTGATAAGCTCTCTGATATCGTTATCATCTTCAATGAGCAAAATCCTAGTCATTATTGTCCCGTGATATTTCAGTATGTCTTGAAATTTTTCCAGTTAACATGAATGAAACTAGTTCAGCTATATTTTTTGCATGGTCTGCAATTCTTTCAATTCTTCTTGTGATATTAATTAGTCGTATAATATTTTTTATATTAGACACATCTTCAATAACGTAAGTAATTAACTCTCTATTAATTTGTTTTTGGAATGCGTCAATTTCATCATCAAGTATAGCAATTTCTAAGGCTTTTTTCTCATTCTTTTCAAAATAAGCTTCAAGTGCACCTTGAACCATTTTAGATGCTTTTTCAGCCATTCTAGGTAGATCAACATACTCTTTAATACTTTCAAAAGGAGAAAGTTTAATAGATAATTTTGCGATACGTTTTGCATGATCGCCAACTCTTTCAAGATCGACAATGATACGCAGACAAGTTATTATGTATCTTAAATCAGCAGCTTTCGGTTCAAACAGTGCGATTATTTTCATGCATGATTCATCAATTTTGATATCAAGTTCATCAACGATAATATCTCTATCTATAACATTTTGTGCAAGTTGATTATCTTTAGTTTGTAACGCCTTGATTGAATCATTAATCATACTAATCGTTACTTCAGACATTTTTGCTAGATTTGATTTTAATTCATTATAATCTATCTCAGCTCTTTTCATTATATTTCACCCATGTTAATATTTTTATACTTTATCAAAGAATTAGGAATAGATAAATATATTATTTCTTATCTATAAAAGAATTACAAATTGATAGTTTTATTTTTTTATCCAAATCTTCCAGTAACATATCTTTCAGTCAGTTCGTTATCAGGGTTCGTAAATATTTTATCAGTAATATTATACTCTATTAATTCACCAAGATATAGGAACGCAGTTTTATCAGATATCCTTGCAGCTTGTTGCATATTATGTGTAACGATTATGATAGATACAGTTGATTTAAGTTCAGAGATTAGTTCTTCAATTTTAGATGTAGATATAGGATCAAGTGCAGATGTTGGTTCATCAAAAAGTATAACCGATGGCTCAACTGCGAGTGCACGTGCGATAACTAATCTTTGTTGTTGTCCACCAGATAATCCGTTAGCGTTTTTATCTAATCTATCGTGAACTTCATCCCATAGAGCAGCTTCTTTTAGAGCTTTTTCAATTCTATCTTTCTGTTCAGTTTTATTTTTTATACCTTTAAGACTTAAACCGTAAGCTATGTTTTCAGATATGCTCATCGGAAACGGAGTAGGCTTTTGAAACACCATACCGATCTGTTCTCTAAGTTGCGTTGCATCAGTTTCTTTAGTCAAAATATTTTCATTATGAAAAAGCACTTCGCCTTCATATTTTATACCTTTATAAAGATCGTGCATACGGTTAAAACATCTAAGCAGAGTTGTTTTTCCACAACCTGATGGTCCTATTAAAGCTATCACCATGTTCTTAGGAAATTGCATTGTGATATTTTTTACAGCAAGTTTTTTGCCGTAATAAAAATTTAAATCTTTTGTTTCTAAAACTATCTCTTGTTCAGTTTTCAACTCTTGTACCTCCAGTTGATTAGCCACTTACCTATAAGGTTAAGTATGAGTATCGCTACAGTAATAATAAGAGCCGCTGCCCACGCCATATTTATCCAAGATGAATAAGGCGATGATGCATATTGATATATTGATACAGTTAGTGATGGCATCGGTTTTGTTAGATCAAATGATAACTGTGTATTGTTAAATGATGTAAAAAGTAGTGGAGCAGTTTCGCCAGCAACTCTAGCAATAGCTAAAAGTACGCCTGTGAATATTCCAGTCGCAGCCCCTCTCCAAACAACTTTAACAATTAGATTGTTATAACTAGCACCGAGTGCGAACGCTGCCTCTCTTAATGTCCACGGCACAAGTTTCAACATCTCTTCAGTTGTTCTTGTGATTACGGGTAGCATTATAATCGCCAAGGCGATAGCTCCTGCAAATCCGTTATAGCCACCTAGTGGTTTAACTAATATTGCGTACACAAATGTTCCAACAATGATAGATGGCATAGATACGGAAATATCTGCAAGCATTGATATAACTCTTCCGATCCTTTTATGTCTACCGTATTCTGCAAGATATGTTCCACCTAATAATCCAAGTGGTACAGCGATTAATGTTGCAACAACGGTTAAAATTATCTGTCCGATAAATGCGTGACGCAATCCACCTTTAACATCATCAAGGATTGGAGGAGTTTGATCTACGGTAAATAATTCTATATTAATAGATGAAAACCCTTTTGATATAAGATCAAAAAGTATAAACCCTAGAAAGAATAAACCTATTCCAGTAGCACCTACTGATAGAGATAGCACGACTACATTTTTTATTTTTCTTAATTTATAGTTCATTGCTTAATCCTCTTCTTGAGTATATTTTCGCAATTGCTAATGTTATAAAGTTAGCTATAAAAAGTATGAATGCTAATAAAAATAATGTTGATAATTGTGTGCCAACAGCTTCATTGAACTCATTTGCAAGCACCGATGTTATAGTTGTGTATGGATCAAATATTGAGTTTAACGGTCCGTGTCTATTTCCGATAACGTAAGCGATCGCCATTGTTTCACCGAGCGCTCTACCTGCTGCGATTATTATTCCACTTTGTACGCCAGTCTTGCTGTATGGTAGAACTATGTATCGTACAACTTCCCATTTAGTAGCACCAAGTCCGTAAGCTGATTCTTTTAATATATCTGGAGTTTGCGTAAAAGTATCTCTAGCGATCGCTGCTATGAACGGTATAACCATAATTGACAGAACTATTGATGCAGTAAATATTGATACTCCACCTGCATATTCAGATTGGAACATCGGGCCTATTACTGGTAGTAATCCGATCGTTGATGATACAGCTTTTTGAACAGTACCTTCAATAAGTGGTGCTAAAGTAAAAAGTCCCCACATACCGTATATTATTGATGGAATAGCAGCTAACAGTTCGATAGCAGATGAGATTATGTTACGCAAAAAGGCAGGACAGATTTCAGTTATAAATATAGCAATACCTAACGCAATAGGGATCGCTAAAAGTAACGCTCCTATCGAGGTTAGTATTGTTCCAGATAGTGGTCTGAATGCACCGTAGATATCTTTATTGAACGACCACTCTCTAGTAAAAATAAAATCTACAAATCCGAATTTCTGAATTGCAGGAATTGATTGATAGAAGAGAGAAATTATCATAGATATAATTATCACGATAGTTAAAGAGGACGCAAAAAAAGTGAGAAACTTGAAAACGGCATTCGAGGTATTTTTTTGGTTTCGTTTTTTATTTTTCATAACACGCCTATTATCACAGCTAACGGCAATTAAAATGTTATGATGATGTAAGAGAAATGTAAAATTATTTTTGATTAGCAATAAGGGTGTAATTATGATATTCTGAGTTTTAATTATTATATGTTAGAATTTAATTTTTAATTATACGAGGATTATATGTCATTAAAATTTACAGAAGCGTTAGATATTATTTTAAATAAGTTAGATAAAGGAAGTTATGAGAAAATATCAGTATACGAATCTCTTGGAAGAGTTGTAGCTGATAAAGTTTTCTCAACAAGATCTCTGCCACCACTTGATAACTCTGCGATGGATGGTTACGCTATAATTCATTCTGATATAAAAAAGTATCCGATGAAACTTGATGTTATCGGTAACATTGCAGCAGGAAGCAATATTGATGGACTAAAGTTAGAAACTGGTAAAGCGTTCAGAATAATGACGGGTGCATTTATACCTAGTGGAGCTGACACAGTTATCCCTCATGAATTAACTGATAACGGTAAAGAGGTTGTAACTTTAAATGATGAGATCAAAGCTGGTGCAAATATTCGTAACGCTGGAACGGATATAAAGTTAGGTGATGAGATCGATTTTATAGGTGAGACGATTACTGCGTATCATATCGCAAGATTTGTATCGGCTGGGATATTTTATATATCAGTTTATCGTAAAATAAATATAGCTGTGATATCAACAGGAGATGAGATAGCTGATCTATCAGATTATAACTCTCCACTTAAAACATTTGATTCAAACGGAGTTGGTATAAAACAGTTGCTTCCAAAATCTTTATGCAACGTTGATTACTTAGGAGTTGTTGAAGATGATCTTGAAAAACTTTTAACAGTTTTTAAAAGTGCAGAGAAGTACGATATGATAATCACATCTGCAGGAATTTCAGTTGGTGATTTTGATCTACTACATGAAGTTGCAAAAACTCTAAATTTCGAGTGGTTGTTCAATAATATAAATCAGAAACCTGGACAACATTTTGCGTTCGGATATTATAACTCTACACCTATTTTCGCAGCACCAGGCAATCCTGTGTCTGCAATGTTTTGTACATATCTATATGTACTGTCAGGTGTTAGAAAGATGAGTGGAGCATCTAACTTTTATCCAAAAGCAGTTAAAGCAAGACTTACAAAAGAGATAATTAAGAAGAAAGGCAGAACAGAGTTTGAAAGAGTTTTAGTATCAATTGATGAAGAAGGGTTAATTGTAACACCTCTACAATCTCAAGAGTCGTATAAAATATCTAGCTTAACATCTGGTAATGCGTTTGCACTTTTTGGACCTGACTTAATAGGTGATATCAAAGTTGGAACGCTGATAGATTGTTATATATATAATTCGGATAAATTATTTTATGTATAAAGATCTATCAGTTGCGATCCTCTCAGGAGGTAAGGGCAGACGTTTTGGAAGTGATAAAACATTGACGATGTTGAGGGGTAAACCGTTATACTCTTATCCGTTATCGTTTGCTCAAAAAATATCAGATGATGTGATGTTTATCTCAAGAGATAAAGATAAGTATCAACCGTTTGAAAACGATGTTAGATATCTTGAAGATGATTATGAAAATCAATCAGCACTGGCAGGGATATTAACAGCGATTGATAGAGCGAAGCACGACAAGATACTTATGATCGCAGCCGACATGCCTTTTGTTAATAATAAGATAGTAGATATATTGATGAACTCATTAGATAGGTTTGATATAGCAACCCCTAAAATAAACGATAAACTTATGCCGTTAATTTCTATCTATAATAAAAATGTGAGAGAGATATTTTTAAATTTTTACAGCAATGGAATTTATAGATTAAATGATGTGTTTAGTGAACTCAATTACTGTGCAGTTTATGAGAGTAGTTTCAATTACGCAGGCGTTACAAACGAACAGTTTATAAATATTAATAGAGAAGAAGATCTGCATGTTGCAGAAACTCTTTTTGATAAACTGTATAAATAGAGGGTAATTATATTTGAGTATGATATATGATAAATAGATTGATAATATTACTATTAGAACTGTTTTCAAAACTCAAATTAATGTTTACTAAAAAAGATAGATTGATTAAACTTCCGTACGTTTACAGATATTTAACTTTACCTATAGAAGGTTTGGTGATCGGTTTGTTTTTATATTTATGGTATTTTTTAGCACATAAAATAAATTCATCAGCTTTACTATTTTCAGTTATAGCGTTTGCTATCCCTATCTTTTTAACTAGAAATATTTATATTGATAGGTTTCTAAATACTTTATACGCAATTTTTTCATCGCCTTTATCGGCATCAAACGATATTAGATTGAAGAAATTAGAAGTTGCAGAAACCGAGACTTCAAGAGCTGGAACGGTATGTGGAGTGATCTATACATTCTTCTATCTGTTCTTATTTTTAGAGTTTTATAAATCAGATATCTGTCCTGTTATATTAATTTTCACACCGATAATTTCAAGACTTATAGGGTTGTTATTAGTTGTTACAATAAAATCATCTGAACAATTTAGAGAGTATAAAAGTCTATACATTAAACCATTACACTTTTCAACAGGTGGATTAATTATTATTTCTGTAGCATATATATTACTACTTTCAATATTTATATATATGTTTTACGGATTAGTTGTAGTGCTAATTATTAATATATTCACAGCGATAATATATTTTATTTTAAGATTGTTAAGTATAAGATTTTTTGATGGGATAACAGATGATACTTTAGGATTTAATATACTCTCTGCAGAACCTTTAATATTTTCTATTTTCATGTTATCATTTATGATTAATTTATAGAGAGCATTTTATCTAATTTTATAGAAGGAGTGGTATTATTTTAAGTTACAATATTTATTTGATAAGACATGGATTAACTCTTTGGAATAAAGAGAGACGATATTTAGGTAGTACAGATTTGTCGTTGACAGAGGATGGTAAGCTAGAACTTGTTTCACTTTGGCAAGATCGGGATATAAATTTTAACAAACTATATGTGAGTCCTATGCGACGCTGTATTGAAACGGTTGCGACTATATTTCCTGATATGTCATACACGGTATTAGATGAATTAAAAGAACGTGATTTCGGTATTTTTGAAGGTAAAAGTTATGAGGAACTTGAAAATACAAAAGAGTATAAAACTTTTATAAACTCAGAAGATAGAGAAATTATCGGTGGCGAGAGTAGGGTAGATCTATTTAATCGCATAGAAGATTGCCTTAATATTATTGTTGCTGATTTGAGTGATAGCAACATAGAGAATATCGCAATCGTTACACACGGTGGAGTTATCATGCACATGCTGGCAAAATATCATATCGGTAACGGAACAATTTATGATTATTCTGTTGAAAACGGGAAAGGTTATTTGGTCAAGTTTTTTCCAGAAACGATGGAGATACAAGTTATCGAGCAGATATAAATAATTTATTTTATTAATTATTTACTGCGATAGATATTGAAATTATATAGTAGTTTCTGATCTGTAAATGGATAACTTTATTTATAATAGTTTTACAGATAAGTTGTAGTTGAATATAAG
>CAMQYB010000016.1 GCA_947039055.1 uncultured Deferribacteraceae bacterium | reverse complement strand
TTGAAATTGAAAACTTATATGATTGAAATATCTTAAACATAGCACATATATACATAAACATTCTAAAAAGTAGCAAACGCTAAAATTATAATCTAGCCACAAAAGTAATATAGCTCTAAAATCATAAACTAACCGTAAAACAATACAAAGCTAAATTTGTAAACTTAACGCTAAAATTATAATCTAGCCACAAAAGTAATATACCCCAAAACCATAAACTAACCGTAAACCGTAAAACCGTAAACTAGCCCTAAAGGTAATATAACCCCAAAACTGCAAACTAACCCCACAAATATAGTCCCGACTAACCGTAAAATTAATCTATTGAGTCGATGTCAATAATAGATCGCTCTCTTAATTCATCTAATCGTTTAACTGATTTATCTAACTGATTGCTTCTTGTCGTTTTAAGTTTTGTATACTGATCTGAAACTTTATCTATTGCGTTTCCTAGCATATCAAAACTTTCTAAATAACTTTGCCACTGTTTTCTAAAGCCACCCATAGCTAACAGTAACTCTTTCGCTTTCTGCTCTAACACAAAATTATCGGCTGCTTGACGAATAATTGATAGCACAGAAATAATTGAAACTGGTGAGCAGATAAGTATTCTATTCTCAATCGCTAAATTTAACATAGACGCATCTGCTTCAAAAATTGCAGTATAAATACGCTCGTTCGGAATAAACATAAGCACCGAATCAACCGTGTTATCTTCAACATTTATATACTCTCGACTTGTGATATCTTTGAGATGTTTCTTGATGCTTGATACAAACTCAGCTTTGAACCTGCTTTTATCAGTATCCTCTGCACTATTATATCTTTCATAATTTTCAAGTGGAAATTTAACATCCATATTAAGCTTATAACCGTTCGGCAAAAAGAATGTGAAATCTGGTTTGTTACCTGTTGATTGTCGCTCTTGTCTAATATAATTTACACCTTCAACCATGCCAGCGTACGATAAAATATCAAACGCCATTCTTTCAGCCCATGAGCCTCTTGCCTGTTTTGATGAAAGTGTGTTATTTAATTTATTTGTTACATCTATTAATCTTTTTGTTTCATCGCTTCCACTTGTAACCATAGTTCTAAGTTCTGTAAATTGTGCAGTTCTGCGTTGTTCTAAATCTCTAACCAACGTTGTCATGCCTTTTAACTCTTTATCTAAATGAAGCAATCTATCATCTATTAACTCTTTCTTACTCTCTAAATCCTTAGAGGTTAATTCTCGCTCTGATGATAGTTTTTCGTTTGCAATTTTTATAATTAAGTCGATATGTTCAGAGATATTTGGAGTGTCCGTTTTAGTGAAAATTCTTCTAGCGATAAAGTATGTGATACCTATACCTAGAAGTAATCCTATAGTAAAAAATAGTATTGAATTTAGCATGATGGTAGCCTACTTATATATTTTCTGAATGATCAAGCTTGACAGATAAAATAGATGATACGCCCGACTCCTGCATCTTAACTCCATATAATGAGTCTGCAACAGCCATAGTATTATGATTGTGTGTGATTAAAATAAACTGTGTTTTATCACTTAATGTTTTAACAACATCGGTATATCTTTCAACGTTCGCATCATCAAGAGGAGCATCAACCTCATCTAGAAAACAGAACGGTGTAGGTTTTTGTAAAAACAGTGCGAACAGTAAAGTCATCGCTACTAACGCTTTCTCTCCACCTGATAGTAATCCCATGTGTTGTAATTTCTTGCCAGGAGGTTGAACATAAATCTCTATACCAGATGTTAAAATATTATCTGGATCGGTTAATCTTAACTCTGATTCTCCGTTACCGAAAAGAGTTTTAAATACGTATGTAAAATTATCTCTCACCGATGCAAAAGTTTTCTCAAATATTAATGATGTTGTTTGATCTGTCTCATTTATAAATACATTTATATCCGATATAGAACTTTCAAGATCATCTCTTTGTGCTGTTAAAAATTTATATTTTTCATCTGTTTCATTATAATCATTTATCGCATTTAGATTTAAAGGTCCTAATTTATCGATGTCAGTTTCTAATTTAGATATTTCACTTCTTGTTTTTGTTGAATCAAAATCGCCTGCTAAATACTCTCTATATTCATCATTAATATCAGCACCGAATTTCTCTAAATATTGCTGTGAGATCGTCTCAACATAAGTCTTAGTTGATGCTAACGCTATCTCTGATTGAGTGATTTCAAGCTCTTTATCTCTAACAACTCTGTTACGCTCACCTGTTTCTCTTCTTAAATTTTCTGTCTCTATTTTAAGATTATTTAATGTCTCTTGAGATTTTTTCAGATCTTCTTCAGTCGATAACACATTGATCTCAAGCTGTTTAACAGACTCTAACAAACTCTCTAACTCTTCTTTCCAAGAGATCTCATCAACATCTGTTAACGATAATAATCTAGCTTTTAGGTTTTTAATCGTGTTGCTTGACTCTGTAAGTAATGACTCTATAGTTGTGAGTTCACGCGTAATAGAGTTCACACGTTCATCAATAATACTCTGTTCACGTTTTATAACATTATACTCTTCACGTCTATTTTCAAGATCTCGTACTATAAACTGTTGCTTATCTAATAAACTTGTTCGCTCTTCTTCAACATCTGATATATCATCTTCAAGAGTAGTTATAATATCTGTTAAAACGATAACATCATCTTCAACAGATGAAACAGTTTTAATAGAACTATCTAACTCTTTATCTATTAAAACAACTCGCTCTCTTCTACCTATTAGGTCAACTTTTATACTCTCAATTTCAGTGACATATTTAGTATAAAAATCTCTCTCAAGTCTTAGCTGTTCATCTAATGAAGTTATCTCACCTTCCATCAAAGTAAGTGCACTTAACATCTCATTTAATACATTGCTCGACTCAACAAGCTCTTCATTTATAATAGACATCTGTTCAGTATCTTTTAACATCTTCTCTTTGATCTTGATGATCTTGCCACCTTTATCATCTTCACCGATCTTTTTGTAAGTGCTGTTAACATAGTAGATATTATCATCAACTGTTTTATACTCATGACTTGCAATCATCTTTTTAATAGACTCAAGTTCCGATCTAAACGTGAAACGCATAGAAAATCTTAACGCTTTCACAGTGTTAATTATCGCATTGAAATCGCTATCTTCAAATAAAATAATATCTGATAAATCAAATGTAGTATTAGGAGATAAGTTCTCTAACTCATCTATTAGAAGTTTAGATTTATATGATTTTAACGGTTTACTATCATCACCTGATCCAAGTGTAAACGATAAAATTTCTTGCTCTAAAAACTCAAGATTAAGTTTAATATTTTTAAGCTCACCTGAAAGTTCTGATTGTTTAATACGATAAAAATCAACTTCACCTTTTAACTTATTAAAAGCTTCACGTTTATTAGATAAAGACATCTCTACATTTTTTAACTTTGATGATGTCGTTTCAATATCTTTCTCTAAAGTGCCGATGCTATCAATTAAAATATCTATGTTAGAGTAAAGTGTTGCTTTCTCATTCTCTAATCTTTCTAAATTACTTTTATAGTTTGAAAGTTCTGCATCTTTACGAACTTTATCTTCTCTTTTTTCAACTAACCTTGATCTAATAGAATTAAACTTAACATCAACAGCTGAAACATCTTCATCTATCGTTCTTTTAGATAACTTAACATCCGATATAACCTCTTCAATAATAGCAACTTTATCATCTATGCCATCTTTTGATGATGCTATATCGTCGATCTCTTTCTGTAAACGAACCTTGTCTACCATGAAATTATTAAGTTTATTCTCTTCTTGCTCTATATCTAAACTTATATTAGATTTAACATCTGCGACGTTATGTATCTTATCTTTTAAACTTTGTATCTCAGCATCAGCTTTAATTTTAGATGTTGTTGCATGAAGTCTATTTTCTTGAATAGCTTTAGTTTCTTCTTCTGTTGCAGAGTAATTACTATTAACTCTTGCGATGTTATTGATAGACTCGTTATGAAGTTTGATAGCAGATGCTAATCCTAACTTCTTCTCTTCAATACCTTTAAGAAGATTGATCTCTTCAGAGATTTTGTTTGAATATGTAACAGATAAAAACTGTTTCTCTAATGCTCGTTTACGGTTTTGCATATCTTCAGATTGTTTAAGTTTTTCAACTTGAGATGAAAGTTGTTCCATCCTCTCAAACACACCAGTTACGATATCGTTAATTCTATCTAAATTCTCTCTCGTATTAGCTAAATTTTTCTCAGCATCTTTCTTCTTATCTTTAAATTTAGTAACGCCAGCTGTCTCTTCAAGAAAAAATCTAAGCTCTTCAGGAGATGAGTTTATGATCTTATCAACCTTCCCTTGCTCGATTATTGATATACTTCTTGCACCTAGTCCTGTGTCCATAAATATCTCTTTAATATCTTTAAGACGACATTTACGATTGTTTATATAATACTCTCGTTCACCTGAACGATAAAATTTTCTTGTTATTGTTATATCTGAGAACGTGCCATATTTTGAAGCTATCGCATCATCTATATCAGATAATGTTAACGACACCTCTGCAAAACCAGCTGGTTTACGTTTAGCCGATCCGTTAAAAACAACGTCGTCCATATCAGCACCACGAAGTTCTTTTGCCGATTGCTCGCCAAATACCCATCGCACTGCATCCATAATATTACTTTTACCTGATCCGTTTGGACCAACAATAGCAGTAATACCATCTGGAAAATCTAACGCTGTCTTATCAACAAATGATTTGAACCCATGTAAGGATAGTCTTTTGAATTTCATAGCCTCGTATTCTCATCTATTTTGACAAAAATATCAAGTAAAAAAAGAGTTATTGAAAAGTAATTCGAATTTATCACGATCACCAGGATCATACCCTATTACCGACTCCCAAACTGTCTCATGCTCCATACAAAAATATATGAAAACATCTTTCCACTCAAGCCGTAAACTATCGTAAACAGTTTTTAACATATCAACACGAAGGGATTTATAGTAACGGTATTTACCATCAGGTGATTTTATCATATCAGACATTAAAAGATCGGTATATTTACTTCTAACCTTAATAGAATCTAGTAACGCTTGTGGTGCTCTAAATGTTGAGATAGATATAAACTCTATACTCTCTTCACTAATCTTTGACGTTAGATTGCCTATCAAATCTTTATAAAGTTCTTTATAATTTTCAACATATATAACTGGATCAAAATGAAATCCAACCTTATAACCGTATTTAATTAACTCGGCTGCTGCATTAATCCTGCTCTCAACTGACGCAGTCTTTAGTTCATATTTTGATACTATACTCTCTGGATTTAATGAGAACGATACAACAATATTTTTAGGATTTAAATTTAATAGATTAGAAATATTAGCTGATTTAGTCTTGAACTCAAATTGAATATTATCTAACTCATTCACGATAGGTACAATAATTTTTGTGAAAGGCACAACATTATCTAAGGCTAAACTATCTGATAGCTCCCCTGATCCTAATCTAATATTACCTTGAAACGATCTAATATGTTCAGTGATCGACTCTGTATCGGTTGAGACTTTAATCATATCATGTTCAAGATACGCTTGCAAAATACAGTATGCACAATCAAACGGACAGCCCTGCATGATGTCAATATTGTGATAACTGCAACAACGATAGATTTTTGTCCCTGGACAAATTCTTATATAATTATCTTTGCGATCTGCTAAATATATATTACTTTTTTCATCAATAATCTCACTTGCATCATCAACTATCTTATACGCAGAATTACTATCAATCGTCATTTGTACTAATTTTGTATCTATTACAGATTTGTTTATATATATCATAAACCTAAATCATGCCCTTTTAAAAACTCTATTAACGTGCGTATATCTTTATCGTTACTGTTCAAAATATCTATAAACTTATCGTAACTATTTGCCTTATCCACATAGAAAGAGATTTTTAATTTACCTGACTCAAAATTATCATCAGTTGATATTGATATAGGAAACACTTTGCTATTGATTGCGATTAATGAATTGTCGATATCTATATGTGTTGATGTTTTTCTATCATCAAACTCAAACCCATCAACATATTTAACACTCTCTAAGGCTTCTTTCTGTATAGCTATGTTATCTATAAATATTTTAGCTTTCTGATATGAGATAGAAATATTAGATATAAAAAATCCGTTCAAAAACTCTTGTAATGATTTAGAAAATGTTGTGATAAGCTCTATACTTTTAAGTGGTAAAGTTTTTAACGCAAGATATTTTCTGATACTCTCTGGAAAGTTGTTGATCGCTAAAATTGTATTAAAATTTTTATCAGTCCTTATATCTCTTAACGCAAAAATATCCACTTTTCTATAATCTAAATTATTATCATGAACTAACTTTCCGATATTTGAAAGTTCTAAAAAAGATATAGGAGTATATAACGATATCGACAAGTTTAAAGCTAACTCTAAACTATCTAACTCTAAAACCTCTTCATTAAAATTTGTGCTATCAAAATGATTGAGATCGTATAATGTGTTATTGATTTTAGCTATAAATTTTATAGGTGATAAAGTGGTTGATCCGTTAATCCATTTTATAGAACTACTCATTGAGTATTCTCTTTCGTTAGATTTTCGTTACTAAAAACAGCATCAACAAAATCTTCAGCGTTGAACGGAATAATATCTTCTACCGTCTCTCCGATACATATAAATTTTACAGGTATTCTAAGCTCGTTAATTATATTTATAACAACCCCGCCTTTCGCCGTGCCATCAAGTTTTGTAACAATTAAACCTGTTAAACCGATTAACTCATTGAACGCTTTAGCTTGCGTTATCGCATTCTGTCCTGATGTTGCATCTATTACTAATAACTTCTCTGAAAATCCTATACCGTTATTTTTTGATGCAACTTTCTCCATCTTTAATAACTCTTGCATAAGATTAACTTTGTTGTGTAACCTTCCTGCTGTATCAACAATTAAAACTTCATACCCTTCTTTTTCAACTCTCTCTATCGCTGTGTATACAACTGACGCAGGATCTACTCCTTCATCTTTTGTGACTATATCAACACCGATGCGATCTGACCATATCGTCAACTGTTCAACAGCCGCCGCTCTAAAAGTATCAGCTGCTGCAATTAAAACTTTATAACCTGATGCTTTATAAATATTTGATAGTTTTGCGATCGTTGTCGTTTTACCAACACCGTTTACACCTACTACTAAAACCTGATACGGAATTTGAATATCATTATCATCATCAATATCATTATCGTTATCGTTATCATTATCAACTTGAATATCGTTATTATTCTCTACGTCTACATTAATAATATCAACTATCACTTTTTTGATTGATGCAACTAATTGATCAACATCTTTTAATTCGCCTCTTGATGATTCTGTTCTAACACTTTCTAATATTGCATCAACCATTACGACACCGATATCAGCAGAAATTAGTAGTTCTTCAATCTCTTCTAAAAGTTCTTCATCAATCTTTTTTCTACCTAAAAATATAGACGATATCCCACCATATATTTTTGATGATGTTTTAGATACAGACCTATTAAGTTTTACCTTCTTCTCTTCTTTTGATTTAAAAAAATTAAATAACCCCACATGCACTCCTAATAAATTCTAACTTAATTCAATTTATTTAACACTCTTAACTTATCCTATCGAACGCTTCCATAGTTTCTTTGAATGCCTCTTGTAATAATGTAAACTTTTCTTCTACTACTATCAGATCGTCGTTATGTATAGCTTTCTCTACATCATCAGCTATATCATATAATCCATCTAAATACACTCTTTTACAGAAACTTTTAACTCTCTCTAATGATATTAAAACCTGCTTATCATCTTTAACACTGATAGATAATTCTATCAACATTAGATCATCTTTTATAAGAATAATTGCATCTCTTATCTCTTCTTTTAATAACGCTTCATTACTTTCTTTCATTTTTAATGATATTTTAGCTATGTCTATAAACATGGTCAGCTCCCTATAATACAAGATTTTTCTGCACCATTATTTTAACATATTTTAATCGTAAATAACCATATTTAACTACCATCTATTATAAATATCAACCACTCAATACTGATATATATATTGCCTTAAATAAGTATAAGTGATAATAAAAAATGTTTCTATGTATAATACATCAACGTCTATTTGTAAAGATTTTATATTATTACAAAATTATTTTAAAGATTGATGTATTACATTATATAAACTATAATTATTATATTATAAGTGCTTAAGGAGTTTGAGTAAAATGAAGATGAAAGAGAAACTTGGTGAAACAATAGAGAAAAAGTTTATATTTATAGCAATCGCAGTTGTTATATTAGGAGCGATACTTTTAAGTGTTGTGACTGTTACAACAGGAAATAAAGGTGTGGTTTTACGTTTTGGAAATGCAGTAAATGTTCGTGATGCAGGGCTATCATTTAAAATACCTATCATAGAAACTGTGAAAATGATGGAAGTTAGAGAACAGAATACTCAAAGAAGTTTTACTGTTTCAAGTAAAGATATACAAACAATTGACGTTGTGATAAATGTTCAGTTCTCTATCACTGGTGACGTTCTTGAACTTTATAGAGATTTCGGAGTTGACTATAAAGCAAGATTAATCGAACCTAGAGTTTCTGAAAGTGTGAACGCCGTTGTTTCAAGATATACGATTGAAGAATTTATTGAGAAACGTGCGATCTTAGCTCAAGAACTGTTGACTGAACTTAAACGTGATTTTTCAAGTTACGGAATTTCTGTATCTGCATCTTCAATAATAGATCATGAATTTAGTGATGAGTTTGATAAAAGTATTGAGTCTAAAAAGATAGCTGAACAAAATGCACTTAGAGCTAAAAATGATCTTGAAAGAGTTAAATATGAAGCACAAGCCGAAGTTGAAAAATCACAAGGTATAGCCGAAGCCAATAGAATAGTTGAAACTTCTTTATCTGATAGACTTATTAGACAAAAAATGATCGACAAATGGGACGGAAAACTTCCTCTATATCAAGGTGGCGGTAAAGACTCTATGATATTTAATATGTCTACAAAATAGATAACTAATTGTAACTTGTAAATTATTAAATTTTACAGATCATAACATATTTACTAATTACTAATTAAATTACTAATTAATTACTTTTTAAATAGTTATGCAGTAATTAATTAAACAGTGACCAGTTACTTTAAATAATAAAAAGCACTCTCAATATCGAGGGTGCTTTTATTAATTTTATAATTTGGTTTTGAACATATCTGCACTTTGTTTGGTTTTAAAATAGCTGACCGTAAGGTTCATTTAATAGTTGCTTAGAAAGTAGTAGTATAACCCAGCTACAATTTACAACCTATAACTAGGGGACTATAATAGAACTACAGCTCTAATCCATAACAACAAAAAATCTATTCAACCGCTTCTACATCTTTACTATCAACAAGCAGTTTCACAAGCAGTTTAAATATCCACGGATAAATGATCGCCGTTATAATAGCAGATAAAAGTATAGCTGATGATTGCTCTTCAGTTATAATATTTTTCTCCTTAAAAACCTCTCCAATCGCAACTAAAATTGTTAACGGAAATGAAAGTGATGTTGCAACTAAAATAACTTTTCTGTTCTTGATATCTGTGAAAAATAGTAAAATTGAACCTATAAATTTTGTAATAAATATAAATACTGAAAGTATTAATGCTAAGATTAAAACATCTTTATCAAAAATATGTTTATAGTTAAATCCAGCACCGACTGATATGAAAAATACCGGTATGAAAAAACCGTATGCAACACCTGTTAATCGCTCTAAAATAGATTCTCTATCTGGGAAAACTAACGCTATAATCATTCCTCCGATAAACGCTCCTATTACAAACTCTATCTTCAAAATAACAGCCAACGCTACAAAGAAAAATAGTATTAAAAAATTTGCACGAATACCTGTCTCTGTAATATTTCCAACTTTTAAAAACATTGCTTGAAGTTCTGGAAACCACCATATTAAATATTTTAAACCTTTTAGAACTATATAGATAACTACAAAAAATATCGCTATATAAAAGACATCAAATAATAGTGCTGTTGAAACTCCTGATTCTGCAATCATTGAAAATAGTGTCAATCCAAGTAGTGAGAAAATCTCCCCTATCATACATATAATCAACATACTCTGTCCAAGCGATGAGGACATTAATCCAGTCTCTTTAAGTACAGAAAACTGTAAACCGATACCTGTTGTAAACAACACAAGTACGAAAGCTTTATCTAAGTTAAACATATTTACAATGAAAATACTCGCAAGTAAAATAGGTATATAAATGCTAAAATATAGGATTACATCTTTCTTTGATATATCTCTAAATTTATTAAAATCAAGTTCCAGTCCTGCAATATACATAAGTAGTAAAAATCCGAACATAGAGAAATATTTTACAAGTGGCATCGTTTCGTGTCCAGTTGTAATAATAAAAGCTAACCCCATTCCGTATAATATTTCACCAACTGCTGAAGGCAACATTAACTTCTTACTTGTGAACGGAACGATGTATGCACCAACTGCGATTAACACCAATACAATGGCTTCTTTTTCACTCATAATTAATACTCAGATGGTAGAACAAGTACCGATACTCTTGATTTTGCAGCAAGGTAATACGGTACATGAGCAGAAAATAATGATATGTTTTCATTTGAGTTTGATGATATCATTAAAAGAGTGCTGACATTTCTATCAATTGCTTTCAAACTCTCTCTCACAGGGTTACCTTTTAACACATCAAATTTTAATTTTAGATTTGTAACGCTTTCAAAGTTTGATATTATATCATTCATCATCTGTAAATTTTCTTCATCAACTTGACTCATCAACTCATCTGGACGAGTAACAAATATATACCTAAGTTTAATAGAGAAAAATGTTGCAAGTTCAGAACTTGTTTCTAATAATCTATCAGGATCGCTACCGTTTAAAGATACAACAATCTCTTCATAAGGTAATACCCCTCTTGTTAATAGAAGTGGAACTTTGCTATATCTAAATAAATATCTTATTTTCAAATCAAAGATATTAAATTTATCTTTAACAGGTGTAACAATCATTCCTACATCTTTAGCGTTTACGATATCTTTAAACGATTTCAACTCTAAACTGTAGCCACCGTTAGGTCCACAAAGCGATTTAACTTCTTCTTTTTTTGCCTCTAAATCCTCATGACTACCGTATACCACAAGTTTTTTAGATTTAACCATACTCTCAAAAAATAAGATTTCATCAATATATTTCTTCTCAACATCATCAATCAATACAGCACAGTTTGAGCCATATTCAAGTGGAAACTGATACATACCAGTTGTTAAGTTTTGTACTATATTAGCAACAGCTTTAGGTTCGCCAACGATAACAATTCTGTCACCAATCTCTAACATAAAATCATCATCAGGAAAGATTATCTGACTATCACGATAAGCTACAACCACTTTCCATCTTGATGATTTAAAATGTTTTAGCTTACGATGTATCATGTGAGATCTACGGATTATAAGAACCTCAACGATCTCGCCTTCGCCTAAACCGATGTTTAATGGTCTGATATAGTTCTTATCTATTATCCCAGTTATCAACTCTATATTGATATCAAGAGGATTAATAATTTTAACATTAAATTTATCTAACTCTTCAAGATTTTCAGTTTTTTTATATAAGATAACAAGCACAGGAACTTGAAGTTTCATCTCGTCCCGTGTGATCCTTAATACTTCATGGAGCATTTCATAATCTTGTATTGATAAGATTATATGTGAGATCATCGGCAAGTTCAATTTCTTCCAAGTAGGTATACTTGTGAGATCACCTTTTAAGATATCAATATTGCTCATCTCATTTTTATAACTATTAAGTAACTCTTGTTCTGTATCTACAACGATACATTTTCTGTCCATGCTTACAGCTGACAGAAGCTTATGTTGAAAAAAACCTGTGCCGTGTATTAATACTTTTTTAGAATCCATTTAACCTCTTCATTCAGATAGTTTTTTATTGATTTATATTATCTATTTAATTCTTCTAATATTCTTGAAACCTCAGGAAGTAACTGTTTCTTTCTTGACAGTATCCCTGGTAGTAAATATACACACTCTTCAAGTTTCGCATACTTAAACAATCTTTCAGCAGCAGCGTATGGAGTAATAATTAACTCACTAACTTCTGTTGTGATATCTGTTATAAGCAACATAGACCAATCAAGTTTATTCTCTTTATTTAAGCTCTCAAGCTCTGCATGTATTTTAGATCTAAGCTCTGGTAATTCTTGCAATGTTACAGTTTCAACTTGCGATATACCTATTCGTTTATTAAACTCATTAAACACTTTAAAATCTCCACGAACAACATCTTTCATATCTCTATGCGATAATGAATCAGTTGCTGAAAAGATATCTGTACCGTACTGTTTAATATCTAACCCAGTTATTTCAGCTAAAGCGTTTGCTATATCTATATCATCTTTAGTAGTTGTAGGCGATCTTAATATTACAGTATCACTTAAAACTCCACCTAGCAGAAGTCTTGCCATATTTTTAGGAATAGCAATATCGTGCGATTTATAAAGTTGATACACAAGTGTGCATGTGCTACCAACTGGTTTTGCATAAAATGTAACTGGAGATGTTGTTTTGATCGTTCCAAGTCTATGATGATCCACAATCTCAACTATCTCTGCAACTTCAGCTCCATCAACCGCTTGAGTGATCTCGTTATGATCCATCAATATTAATCTCTGCTTCTTCTTCTTCAATATATCCGTACCAGTAACTATACCTACAAGTTTATTATCTTCAACAACAGGTAGAGCTTTTATATTAACTTCACTAATCATTTCAGCAGCTTTATCAAGATAATCATTTAAGCGTATCATCATAGGCTTATCGCTTTTAACAATCTTATTAACTGGTGTTGCCATCTCTATACATCTAATAGTTTGAGCCGAATCAAACGGTGATGCAAATACCCAACCTTTAAAATCGCTTGCTGAAAAAGTTTCCATCAACTCTTTATCCATACCAACAATAACGATAGCTGGAAAATCCATCTTAAATACATCATCTAATATATTCTGTCTGCTACCTGTTACTAATATCGTTTTCGATATATCAATATTGTTACTAGTTAAATAATTATGAAAAGATTCATACGCCATCGTTGTGACAACTATTGATGCATCAAACTCTTCCAACTCTCCAACATTTAAAATCTCTGCCCTAAGCGATCTTCTTAAGGTATCATACCGTAATGAAAATAGAGGTTTTTTACTTCTATCATCTCTTATAAAAATATCTGTTAGATCATGAACGCCAACCATATTTACAAAATTGTCATCATCATCTAATACAGGAACAAATCGTATCGAATTATCTTGAATATGTTTTAATATTAACGATATCGGATCACTCATCTTCACATTGATAAGGTTTTTCGTCATACTATCTTTGACTTTAGGATAGATATCTTTTATGAATTCTGGCAGATCTATCCTTGCTCCATCAAATATAAACTTAGTCTGATCTGAAACATGTCCACATCGCATAGGAACATAGTTAAACGTATCATCAATAATATTCTTGAGATATGCATAACAAACAGCCGATGCAACTGAATCTGTATCTGGATTTTTATGTCCAGATATATATATCGTATCTTTATCACTCTTACTCATAAATTAACCCCAATTAATCAAACACTACCATACTATTTACTTTACTCTATAGATATAAATCTATAGAGTACAAAACGTCTACTCTGGAGGGTTATCTCCCATCTCTGCAAAAACTTTAAGATATCTTTCTGAAATAACTCCTGGAACCATGTCAAGTAAATTTCCTTCTTTATCATATATAAATGTTTCTGGTATTTTACGAACTTTCATCTCATCTTGAAGAAGATCTGATGCTATAAATGTAGGGAAATCTAAACCGAAATCATTAATAAATCCCATACCAGCTTTCTTATTCGTATCTATAGTATAACCAACTATCACAAAATTTTTATCTTTATAATCATTATATACTCTAAGCAGATCAGGAGCCTCAGCTCTGCAAGGTGGACACCATGATGCAAAAAAATTAACAACTAATATCTTACCTTTATACTTCTCTTTCAACTGATAAAAATCAAGAGGATCATGTACTTCAAGATCAGTAACTATAGGTTCGCCTTGATACACAGCTCTACGTTTACAAGATACAACAAACACCATAGATATAACAATTAACACTAATACACTTTTGAAACTTAATCTCATTTTTTAACTCCATTTGTGAGCAGTTCACAATCACCTATTAATGATGGTAGAATATCACTGATGAAATATTTAGAAGACACTGTGTCTATAGCTAAAATCTTATCTAGTATTGTATAATATTTTGAAAGAAATGGGTCTTTGTTCGCAAGTTTAATCTCTAGAACACATTCAAGTAATGCATCAATATTATCAGCAGCAGATAAAATCATACCCTCTAATGTATCATCTTTACCATCAAATATAGCTTCTCTATATAGCTCTCTGTAATGAGGCTCTATACTTGCAAGTAGTTCATCTTCTACTAATTTTCTTTCAACACCATCTAAGGTTTCTTTAACATCTTTATTAATGTTTTTAGTGGTAGATATAACATCTCCCATCACAGCCTCAGGCAGATCATGATTTAACGCCTTTCTATATAAAACTTTCCAGTTCACAGTTTTGCCGTTCTCTTCTTCAATAAAGCCTAGAAGTTGTGCTAACTGTGTTACTAAAAATGTGTGTTCTGCAACTGATGCTCTTTGATGCAAAAACTCATTTGCCCATCTACCTATATTATTAAGCTTACGTGCATTTATTATTATTCCGCCAAGTCCCATGATTACACCTAACTATATATCTATTTTCTACCAATTTTAATACTTTTTATAAATCAGATCAATTTAATATTTTTAAGCTATTTTGTAAAGAGTAATAATAGAAATATTGTATACTTAACCTATCAGCTTATCAAATAATTTAAAATTCTAATTGATATAAATATCTCTTCGCTATATCCTTACTATTAGAAAGCAATATAATTAAAAGAGTTTTATAATGAAAAAAGAGTTACAATATATTTTCGGTCCAATAAATTCAGCTAGAATAGGAAAATCTTTAGGAATTGATGTTATACCTAAAAAAATCTGCTCACTTGACTGTATCTACTGCGAAGTTGGTATAACTAAAAGCATATCTACAGAAATCAAACCATACTTTAAACCTGAAAATATTTTAGAAGAGTTTAGAAATATCTATCCTGAAGTAAAAGATAATATCGACGCTATCACAATCACTGGATCAGGTGAGCCTACACTTAACTCATATCTAAAAGATATATTAACAGGTATTCGTGACATCGTGAAAGATGAGAAAGAGATCGCTATATTAACTAACACAACAACAATTGATAATAAAGATGTTTATAAAACATTATTAGATTTTGATATAGTTGTGCCGTCACTTGACGCTGTAACAAAAACAGCATTCGAAAAGATTAATAAACCTGCTAAAGAGATTGATATCAAGAATATTATCAATCACTTAATAACTTTCTCTAATGAATATACTGGCAAACTATATCTTGAAGTTCTGCTTGCAAAAAATGTTAACGATCAAAAAGAAGATATAGATACATTAATTTCTGTCATCAAAAAAATCAACTACACAAGGTTAGATATAGGAACAATCACTCGTCCACCATCATATTCGTTCGCCACGCCGTTAACCGATATCGAACTTGATGAGATTAAAGCGTACATCGCATCTAAAGGCGTTTCGTTCATAAAAGATAATACTGTTGATGATAATGCAAATAACACAGTTATTAGTTATCATAATCCGTCACCTGTAAGTAATAATAATAATAAAGACGTGGTTATCGGTAAACTTATACCTATATTAAAAATGCGACCAACTACTATTGACGATATGATAAAAACATTGAAAATTGATAAAAATACTGCTCAAGAGGTTTTAGCACCGTTCCTACAATCAGGAGAGGTTACCACTAAAGAGTTTAACGGTATTTTATATTATCAACATAAAGTTATCAAACAAGTTTAAGAGGTTTATACTTCTACGATATTAGAGGTTTTAAGCTTATAACAGCTATTAATTGAGCCATACAAAGCCACAGATAAAGTTAAGTGTTAATTATCTTGATATTGTCTTTTTTATATATAAATGATATGCTACTTGCATTAAATTATTATAAATATAGGCTGATTAAAATGGGAAAAAATTTATTTCAAAAAGTATGGGAACGCCATACAATTAAAAAACTATCAAACGGACAAACGCAACTTTTCATAGGTTTGCATCTATTACATGAGGTAACATCACCTCAAGCATTTTCAATGTTAAGAGAGTTAGGATTAAAGGTTGCATATCCAGAAAGAAGTTTCGCAACGCACGATCATATCATACCAACACACAATCTAACTCGTCCTTTTGCTGATAATATCGCAGAAGAGATGATGCAAGCTATTGAAAAAAATACAAGCGATTTCGGTATAAAACTTTTCGGTATAAAAGATAATAGCTACGGCGTTATCCATATTGTAGGTCCTGAAGAAGGGCTTACTCAACCTGGTATGACAATCGCCTGTGGTGATAGCCATACTGCAACTCATGGAGCATTCGGTGCAATAGCGTTCGGTGTTGGAACATCACAAGTGAGAGATATCTTAGCTACTCAAACAATAAGCATAAACCCATTTAAGGTTAGACGTATAAACTTTAACGGTAAACTTAATAAAGGTGTGTACGCTAAAGATCTAATCTTATTCCTTATATCTAAATTAGGCGTAAATGGTGGACTTGGATACGCTTATGAGTTTGCTGGAAACGCAATAGATGAGATGAGTATGGAAGGCAGAATGACTATATGTAACATGGCTATTGAAGGTGGTGCTAGAGTTGGATATATGAACCCTGATGAAAAAACTTTCGCATATATAAAAGATAAACCGTACGCTCCTAAAGGTGCAGACTACGATAAAGCATTAGAGTATTGGAAATCTATAGCATCTGATAGTGACGCTCAGTATGATGACGTTATAGATATTGATGTATCAACTATAGAACCTATGATAACTTGGGGGATCACTCCTGAAATGGCTATAAATATAGATGAAACTGTGCCTCAACCAACAACTCCTTTAATGCAAGAAGCTTTAGATTATATTAAAGTTGATGCAGG
>CAMQYB010000015.1 GCA_947039055.1 uncultured Deferribacteraceae bacterium | reverse complement strand
TAATAACACAACTAACAGTTACGCAAATCATACTAAATATACACGTCACCATAATCTAAAACTTCAACTATTATTTAGGCTCAATAACTGTTGCCTTAATAACACAACTAGCAGTTACACAGATCATACTAAATATGCACGTCACCATAATCTAAACAACTGTAATTATCTTTTTAGCCTCAATAACCGTTGCCATGATAACACAAATAACAGTTATATAAATCATACTAAATATACACGTTACCATAATCTAAACAACAATATATCATCACAAAAAAAAACGTACAGCAATCACTGTACGTTACAATTAAAATATATTTGATTTTTATCTGCTAATTGATTTTAAACTGATATAAAATCTATTTCTTTTTTGATGCAATAAATTTGTCTCTACACTCTTTTGAACAGAACGAATAAACCTCTTCATCAAGCTTAACTTTATGAGACGTCGTATCTTCAACGTATAACCCACAAATAGGATCTTTTTTCATTTCAACAGCGTTATCATCACTGCTATTTTTTTTAAACTTTTTCAGACTATCACTTTTTCTAAAAAGAATAACTATTATCGTAATAACAATTATCGTAAGCGCAATTTTAGGTAACATTTAATCTATCCTCAAAATATTCTTTAGTCTCTTCTTTTTCTCTCTGGAACAATCGATATCTGTTTGATAAATCCTTCTCCGATAGATATCGTTGTTAAACCCTCAATCTCTTTCACTAACTGATGAACTTCTCTACGCATTGATGAATTCATTGGTGGAAGTTTTCTAGATTTTCCTGTCTGTATAACTTCATTCGCAAAACGTTTAGTTTTCTCGATTATAGATTGTAATGCTCGCTCTCTGTACTCGTTCACATCAACAACAATATCTATATCTTTACCGTAATCAAGTTGTAACATTTTTTCTAATATATACTCTATCGCATTCAAAGTCATCGCTTGTTTACCGATTAATAACTCTGGTGTTGTTGAGTCTATATCAAAAATTATACGCTTACCTTCCACTGCAACATCTATATGATGATCTGGAAAATTGGCTAAATCTAATAACTCTGATAATAACATTTTACCACGTTTTCTTACAAACTCTTCTTCATTATATGCTATTTTTATCTTTGATAGTTTTTTTCCTATACCTAATAAACCTCTTGAACCTGCTTCAATAACTTCATAGGTAACTAGATCTTTCGATACTTTTTTATCTTCTATAAATTTATTAACTATACTTGCAGGAGTATCTCCCTCTATTTCATAATATCTCATGGTAGCTCCCTTTTGGCTGATCTTTTAGTAATAATAAGCTGTTGTGTAATAGATAAAATGTTACTCGTTAACCAGTATAAAACTAGTCCTGACGGAAAATTTAAGAATAAAAATGTGAACACTACTGGCATAGCCATAAATATTTTCTTCTGTACTGGATCCGCTGTTGAAGGAGTCAACCACTGCTGAATAAACATACTAACACCCATTATAACAGGAGTAATATAATAAGGATCTTTTGCCGACAGATCAACTATATAACCTATAAATGGTGCACCTTTAAGTTCTACTGATACTAATAATGTTTTGTATAATGCAAAAAATATCGGTATCTGAACAACAATCGGTAAGCAACCTGAAAATGGATTAACTTTATGCTTCTTATATAGCTCCATCGTCTCTGCATTTAATCTTTGTGGATCACCTTTAAACTTCTCTCTTAGCTTCAGTATCTCTGGTTGAATTCTCTTCATTCCATCCATAGATTTAAACTGTTTGATAGTTAATGGTAACATAATTAATCGAACAATAATCGTCAACACTATGATAGCTAAACCATAATTCTTAACTATACCCACTATAAAAATCAGTAGATGTAACATCGGAATTGCTAAAAAATAGAACCATCCAAAATCAATAGAATCTTGTAAACCAACATTATATGATTTTAAATCTTTATATATTTTAGGACCTATGAAAACATTGTAATCAGCAGAAAATGTTGAATTAGCATTAACTATTAGATCATTTTTCTCTAACGATACAACTTCTGATCCATTAACTGGAGCGATCGTTGCTGTGTTAAATAAACTGCCTGTTGCTGCAAATAAGAAATATTTTGATGTGTAACCACCCCATAATGGAGATGGTAATGTGATCGTTTTATCGTCCTCAATCTTAGCTTTCTTCGTATCCTCTAAATTGTGGATCATTGCACCTTCGAAGATATATTTACTCTCTTCAAAATCATTACCTAAACGTGGACCTATTTTTGCAACCATAGGAACGTTTAATGCTGTGCTTCCATCGTTTATAACCGTTACTGATGTTGCTAACATATATGTTGTAGGATCAATACGATACTCTTTTTTAATAGTTAAATTGTTCTCTTTAAATGTGAATTTAACAATATCAATCCCATCAACTGTATCGTGCTCAACTGAAGGTTTAACATTTAAAGGTGTTAGTAGACTGAAATAATCTGATTTGCCATCTTTATTAAACGTAACGTAAGAGTTCCCTTCAACTTTTGACTCATCTTCCCAACCCTTAATAGATGCGTAACGTATGCCACCTGTGAAAGAGTTGAACGTTAATATTAATTTATCATTAGTAATAACAATCTCTTCTATTTTATCAACTGACGTTGCAGTTGTCGCTGTCGTGTTATTTAATTCAGTTACTGTTAATGTTGATACCTGTGAATTATCAACCTGTGTAATATTGTCACTAGGTGTTCTTACAATCTGAGGAGCATCTGGAATGAAAAAAACTTGCCAAACCACCATGATACCGATTGAAATAACAATAGCTAATACTGTTTTAATATCCATTAAGAACATATCTCCCTTAGTTAATTTAGAACTTATATATAATATAGCATCTAAATTGTAACCTATAAAATTAGCACACGTTACTCAACTGGACTAATGCCAATTATAACGTATAAGACGCTATCCCCTGATACTTGCACATATATTCTAAGTGAACTATATCACCTATAAAGCAGATTTTACATCTAGCTAAGTTAGATAATCTATACACATAATTTAACAACTAACCATACTGTTAATCAATTATTTAACGAACTTACTAGACGAACTTTGTTACCTAATCACGTTAAGCGAACTATGCACACTAACCATGTTAAGCGAACTTTGTTACATCGACCACGTTAAACGAACTATGCACACTAACTATATTGAGCGAACTTTGTTACATCAACCACGTCAAGCGAACTATGCACACTAACTATATTGAGCGAACTTTGTTACATCAACCACGTTAAGCGAACTATGCACACTAACTATATTGAGCGAACTTTGTTACATCAACCACGTTAAGCGAACTATGCACACTAACCACGTTAAACGAACTTTGTTAGCCGACAACATAACTATATCACATCTATAAACACTTCATCTACCTAAATTCAGATAACCTACATATATAATTTATATAGTCGATTATTCAGCTGGATCATATCCACCACGATTAAAAGGATTGCATCTTAAAACACGCCAAATTGTCTTGAACGTTCCTAAAATAAAACCCTTCTTGCTGTATATAGCTATAGCATAATTTGAGCAACTTGGCTCAAATCGACACCGATTACCTAAGTATGGTGAAAGCAATAACTGATAAACTTTAATCAAATTAATCATGATATATTTTGGATGAAAGAGTTTCAAAAAAAAGTTTAATGTCATTAAAAATCTCTCTGTTAGAAAGTTTACCCGCAGGAGGCATCGCCCTTACAATAAAATAAATGTTTGGGGGTAAGAGATGTTTATTACAGCGATAAAATTCTTTTATAATACGTTTAATTCTATTTCTGCAGACAGCCTTCTTCGAAACTTTTTTACTGATTACTATGCCTATCTTTCTATCAACCGATAGTGGAGAGGGGGTTGAATAACGATAGTAATATGTAAAACTAGACGTAACGGAAAACCGTCTACCTCGATAGATAGATAGAAACTCATTGTTGCTTCGTAATCTATCGCTCTTGCTAAAACTGTTATCCGTGATCATACTCATCTAAATATTTTTAAATTTAGATCTATGCAATTAACTTCTTACGTCCTTTTGCACGTCTTCTTCTTATTACTGCTCTACCACCTTTAGTAGCCATTCTTGCTCTAAAGCCGTGTTTACGAACTTTCTTTAATTTTGTCGCTTTCTTTAATGTTAACTGAGCCATCACTTCTCCCGAATCAATTTATCGCATAGGTTTAATTAATGTTATAACTTGTTGCCTATATCTTAGATACTATATCTTTCTACAGTATATTTTTACGATTTTATACGTTTTTACTTAAAAAGTCAATTCATATTATTATATGAAAGAGTTCAGAGAAACTAACCTAAATGCTTATTTAGTAGATAGTTACCTAAAACAATCTTAATTCTTCCATCAAACCATTTTAAATAATATCAAAATAACACTCTCTTATATAAAATAATCTACATTAATATCCACAAAAATCACGCACCCATTGCTAAAACAATCTTCAACAATGTCTTTAATGAGCTTATATAATACTGTTTCTGGTCTGGAGCTTTAAAAAATATACAACCAACCTCTAAGCTCGTTGCATCATTTACAAAGCAACTAAATTCCGTCTTTATCGTTTCCTTTCTATGAAGAGTTGAAATTCGAACAGGAACTGTTATACCGTTATTTGAAGTTATACCGTTTTGTTGTATGCCAGAAAGATATAAACGGATAGCAAGTAACGCTTTCTTATTGTACTCAAGGATAAAATTGTAGCCGTTATTAATTTGGTTTATAAGTAAAAGAGAATTATCTTTTTTGAAAGCTTTAATGTTTAACTGTGAATTTACTACTTCACCATTCTCGTCCAAGGCAACAAATAAAAAAACTCCACCCGATTCAATCTCTTGAGATAGCAACAAGGAAGGAGTTAAAAAATTGAAAATTAAAAAAAATGATAGCAGTTTAATCATATATTATACCTAAATTAACGCAACTATCTTCTTCTTGCAGCTGATGTTGCTTTCTTTCTTGCTTGGATCGCTTTCTCTTTATAAAAGACTATATCTTCCTCGCTTACTCTAACCTGAAACCCTAAAAGATCGCTCAATAAGAAACCTTTAGGTAATGAATGTTCTATAATCTTCATCGTTAACTTCCAAAAAAGCGTGTTAATATTCTTCAAACCTGCTGTAAAGGATTCGTTAATCTCTCCGTTTTGTTGGTTCATATATGGCAAAATTAATGCCTGAACAGAGTGAAGAAGATATTTAAAATCATCATGAGATTGAGGAACAATTTTCAGAAACTCATTTATAACTATATTCATCTTTTCTTTAAATGATGGCATCAATATTGACACTTTCCAAAAAGCTCTCTGTCTCTCAAGCTCTCCATCAACATCGTTTATCTGCTTACGTTTTGAAAAATCCAGTGGTGCAAGAATTTCTTGCATTGGATTTATTGCAGCATCAAAATTTTCTAACACTAAAGATATTCTCATAACAACTTCAGTACGAGTCACAGCACTAACTACCGTTATCGTATCATTATGTTTGATAAACATTCTCATGCCAGCTTCCTGAGATGTGTCTAATAATGTGTTCACCAATTTACCAAACTGAGACTCATTCATTGCTTCAAAAAATTTCTTATAATGAAGAAGAAGAAATTTCAACTCTCTTGTATAATTACCTATTATCTTTGAAAAATCTTGATCCCCACTTCTTAACTTACGAATATAATTGAAAAGTAAGTACTCAAAATTATGCAATTTCTCTCTAAATGTACTTATCTTCTGAAAAACATCACGTGTTGCTGGGTTTATAGATATTAATCTAAACATGAAGTAATACTTATCTATTATCAACTTGATCGTCTTAAAAGTCGATCTTGGAATAACTGCTTTAATCTCTTGCTCTTCTGATACTGAGTATGAAAATCTCTCTACATATCTTGGAAAACTTTTCATCTTAGAGTCCATTAACAATTCTGCAAATGCTCCCATGTTAATTATTCCCTCTTTAGATATTCTTGTAGCTAACATTCCGCCTTCTAGCTTCTCAAAATCTAGAAAAACTTTATCCATAGCGTTGCCTATTCTATCAAGTTCTTCAAGAATTATCTGATTGGTACTCTTCGGCTTTTTAACGGCAGCAACATGCTTATGTATAAATACATTTGGGTTGTTAAGATCGACAACTGATACCGTTGCTACATCTTCATCATCATCCGTTTCATCTTTTTTAATCAAACTTGCAATATATTTTTCTAATACGCCATTAGAATATTCAGCGACATACCTTGCGATATATAACCTTAAAGACTGGCGAACTTTTTTATATTTCTCTTCAAGATCTTTGTCTTTTTCAAGTTTTACTATCTCTTCTAACATCATTAACATAAAGAAATATCTACCTCAATCTTAATTGTAACTACAATAAAATTTAATCATGATAAAAAGGTTATCTAATAGAATGTTTCTATCCTATAAAATAAACCACTAAAAAATACTGCACTATATAATATCATTACTAATAATACAGTGTACTGACACTCAATATATAATATAATTCTAAAAATATAAATTTTTATCTAATATACACTTTCTATAACAACTGTAATCTTATAAAATATTACACACTCTACATATCACTTAATAACAATCTTGTTATTAAATACTACTTATAAAACATATCGTATAAAACATACTCTATATTAAATACCAAATATAATATACTGCTAAATATTATTAATAAAACAATATTTATCTTATATTGAATTGAAACACAAAGCCATACAAAATAAAGCAAGTTCTGATACATTATATATTAACATAGACTGCATCATAAAAATAGAAATATTATAAGTACTCTTTTTATATATACATCAAAAATCATCTAATATATAGAAACTTATTTATAAATTAATTGATATGGCTCTTTAATTAATTAATAAAAATATAAACAAACTACTCTGTAACAACCGTTGAGTATGAGCCGTCACTTGTTTTAATAATTTCTGATATAAATGGAGCTTTTAAAGCATTCCCTTCATCATCAAAACTTAATGTACCTGCAACACCTTCATAATTTCTAACTTTTGCTAAACCTGATTTTATCTTGTTTCTGCTATCTTCATCACAATTAACTATACCTGCTTTCTTAATTATAGAGAAAATAATATTCACCGTGTCATACGCTTGTGCTGCAAAAACCTCTGATTGAAGGTTCTTTTGACGTGCTAACTGATTGAACTGTTCTACTAACTCATTATCTGTATTAGGTGAAAAACCAGCGTAATATGTAGTTCCTATTCCAAGGTCACCGACTAATGGAGTAAATACATCTTGTTGTAACCCATCAGCGCCCGCCATTACCGCCTTAATACCTTGTTTACCCATCTCGTTTAGGATAACCGCTGCCTCTTGATAGTAACCTGTATAGATAACAACATCTATATCTTTGCCTCGTAATTTGCGTATTTCAGCTGATACTTCTGTCGGATTACCAAATATCTTACCTTCTGCTACAATATTAGCCTTACGCTCTCTTAAACGGTTTCTAAAAAAATTAGATAATGAAACTGAGTAACTATCTGATGTATTTGTGATAATTACATAATTTTTATAATTTTTAACATCTATTAAATAATCTGTGAGATATGGAGCGCCGATCGAATCTTGTAATGTTGTACGAAATACATAATCTGCACCTTCAGTCACGCCTTCTGCTGTTGCACCTGCTGAGATAACTGGAATATTATGTCTCTCATACGCCGATCTTGATGAAAGAAATGCTCCTGATGTAGGCTCGCCTATCACAGCACAAACATCTGATGTCACAAGCGTGTTGGCGATAATTAACGACTGTTTTGCATCACCTTTACTATCAAATGATAGTAATTTAACTTGTTTGCCATTTATGCCACCAGTTCGATTAACCTCTTCAACTGCTAGTTCAACACCACCTAAAATCTGGGTTCCGAAATAATTTACAGTTCCTGTCAAAGGTCCTTGAGTTCCTAGTAATATAAACTCACTCTCTTCTGATTTCTTGCTCTTTGAACAAGCCACTACGAAACATAAAGATATCACAATCAAAACAATTATCGATCTTAAACCTGTCATAAATAAACCCCATTATTCACAATATTAGTTAAATTATCTAAGCCAAATTATCCAATACCGTACATAAAATATATTGTTTATTAATATAACATATACGGATATTCTATCAAATATCTCGATGAGATAAAACCGAATTATTATAAATACAAAAACTTATGCTATAATATATATTAACCGTACTCTACATATCAATTATACATACACATATATTAACTGTACACACACATATTATAATTACAAGATACGTACCAACCATACGCACAATTTCCGTACTATTCAAATAATATTGGTAACCATCTATATACTCATTTTAAAAAACTAGCATACATATTTATTGATTACTCAATTAGGATGCCCTAATTAATTATTGTAAGCAATTTTGTGACCACTTTATAGCGATCTTATCATACCTATAACAACTATTATACAAATACGTTCACTACGTAACTGCAACCGATATATAATTATATCTCAATATACATTTCACAACTATATCTATTTAGCAACTGTAACTATTTCGCAACTGTGACTATTTCGCAACTGTAACTATTTCGCAACTGTGACTATTTCGCAACTGTAACTATTTCGCAACTGCAACTATTTCGCAACTATAACTATTTCGCAACTGTGACTATTTCGCAACTATTGTTGAGTATTCACCAGCATCTGTTTTATATATTTCAGATATAAATGGAGATTTTAAAGCATTACCTTCATTATCAAAACTCAATGTACCTGCTACACCTTTATAATTTCTAACTTTTAATAACGCCGATTTTATCTTTTTTCTACTCTCTACACGACAATCGGTTATACCTGTTTTTTTCATAACTGATAAAATAATATTTGCTGTATCATACGCTTGTGATGATAAGTCATCTGATACAAGATTATTTTCACTAGCTAGTTTATTAAATCCTCTTACTAGATCATTATCTGTGTTCGGTGAAAAACCAGCGTAATAAATTGTTCCTATACCTAAATCGCCTACAAGAGAAGTTAAGCCTGTCTGCTGTAAGCCATCTGCTCCTGCAAGTATAGCATCTGTTCCTTGCTTTTGCATCTCCTTCAGGATAACTGCTCCCTCTGGATAAAAACCTGAGTAGATAACTACATCTATATTTTTGCCTCGCAAAGGTTTTAACTCAGCTGACACATCTGTAGGTTCGCCGAATATCCTTGCTTCTGCAACGATATTTGCATTACGCTTATTTAAAGATTGTCTAAATAATTCACCTAATGAAACTGAGTAACTATCTGCTGTATTAATGATAATCGCAAAATTACGATACTGTTTAACATCTATTAAATGATCCACTAGCTGTGGTGCACCTGATGAGTCTTGTAATGTTGTTCTAAAAACATATTCCATACCCTCTGTTACACCCTCTGCCGTAGCACCTGGTGATAGAACTGGAATCATATGTCTATTAAATGCAGACCTAGATGAAAGAAATGCTCCTGATGTAACCTCTCCAACAGCTGCACAAACTCCTGATACAACAAGATCATTAGCTATAACCAAAGATTGTTTTGCATCGCCTTGACTATCAAATGATAATACCTTAACTTGCTTGCCGTTAATACCACCAGTGTCATTAACTACCTTAACTGCTAACTCTACACCTGCTAAAGTTTGAGTACCATAATACTCTATTGAACCCGTTAAAGGTCCCTGCATGCCGATTAAAAGAAATTCATTATCTTTCTGTTTTTTACTACTTGAGCAAGAAACTATAAAACATAATGACACCATTGCTAAAACAATTAACAACCTTAAACTTGTCATAAATAAGCCCCATTGTACATAATATTAATTAAACCATATAAACCTTAGTGTGTAATACCATATATAATACTTATCGCTTATTCCACAATAATATACGAATACCCTGTCAAATATATTGACTAAGTAAAACTAAATATAATACACAATTTCTACAGCACTCCATATAACATATCCATATAACATATCCATATAACATATCTATATAACATATCCATATAACATATCTATATAACATATCCATATAACATATCCATATAACATATCCATATAACATATCCATATAATATATCTATATAACATATCCATATAACATATCTATATAATATATCTATATAATATATCTATATACTAAATATATACATAACATATAGATAATTCAAATAATACTTACAACTATTTATATAACACTTAAAAAACTAGCATACATGTTTATTCATTACTCAATAAAATACCCTAAGCAATTAATATAATCAATTTTGTAACCACTCCATAGCTATCATATTCATACCGATAACAACTATTATATAAATACGTTCACTACGTAACTGCAACCGATATATAATTACATATCAATATATATATTTAGCAACTGTGACTATTTATCAACTATTGTTGAGTACTCACCAGCATCTGTTTTAATAATTTCAGCTATAAAAGGGGATTTTATCGCACTCCCCTCGCTATCAAAACTTAATGTTCCAGATACGCCTTGGTAGTTTTTAACTTTCGCTAAACCTGATTTTATCTTATCTCTACTATCCTTGCTACAATCAGTTATACCTAATTTCTTCATAACCATAAAAACGATATTTGCTGTATCATAACCTTGTGCTGCAAACATATCCGATTTAATATTTTTTTGCTGTGTCATCTTATTAAATTCTCGAACCAAATCACTATCTACGTTAGGCGAAAAACCAGCATAATAAATACTACCTATCGCTAAATCTCCGACTAGTGGAGTTAATAAATCTTGTTGAAGTCCTACAGCGCCTGACATTATTGCATCAATACCTTGTTTATCCAGCTCTTGCATTATAACAGCTGCTTCTTTATAGTAACCAGTATAGATAACGACATCTATATCTTTACCACGTAACTTACCAATCTCTCTTGAAACATCTGTAACGTTGCCGTATATTCTGTCATCACCAACAATATTAGCTTTACGTTCTTTTAATCGTTTTCTAAAAAAATCAGTTAAGGCAACAGAGTAACTATCTGCTGTATTTGTAATAATCACATAATTGTTATACTTTTTCTCATCTATTAAATAATCTATAAGATATGGAACGCCAATTGAATCTTGTAATGTAGTACGAAAAACATAATCTAATCCATCTGTTACACCTTCAGCCGTAGCACCTGGTGATATAACTGGAATCATATGTCTCTCATACGCCGATCTTGATGAAAGGAATGCTGATGATGTAGGTTCGCCAATAACAACACAAGCACCTGATGTTACAAGAGAGTTAGAGATAATCAACGACTGCTTCGCATTGGCTTTACTATCAAATGACAGCAACTTAACTTGCTTGCCATTAATGCCACCAGCACTATTAATGCCATCTACAGCTAACTGAATTCCACCTAAAGCTTGAATACCAAAATTATCTACTGGACCTGTCAAAGGACCTTGAGTTCCTATTAGTATAAAATCATTATCTTGAGACTTTTTACTCTTTGAACAAGCAACTACTAAACATAAAGACATCATAACCAAAACAATTGAAGATCTTAAACTTGTCATACACAAACCCCATTTATGCATAATATTTAATTACATCTTGTAAATCTTAGTATCCAATATCATATAGAATATTTATCGCTTATTCCACAATAATATACGAATACTCTGTCAAATATATTGACTAAATAAAACTAATTATAATATAAAATTTCTACAGCACTCTATATTACATATCTATATACTAAATATATATACAATATATAGATAATTCAAATAATATTTACAACTATTTATATAAACATTTAAAAAACTAGCGACATATTTATTGATTACTCAATTAAAATACCCTAATTAATTATTGTAAGCAATTTTGTGACCACTTTATAATTATTATATAATATAAATGACAACTACTATATAAATCTAATGACTACATAACCATAAATACTATAAAACTATGGCTCAATAGATATATTCACACCTTTAACTATTTAACACCTTTAACTATTTCGCAACTGTGACTATTCACACCTTTAACTATTTAACAACCGTAACTATTTAGCAACTGTGACTATTTAGCAACTGTTGTTGAGTATTCACCAGTACCTGTTTTAATAATTTCAGATATAAATGGTGATTTTAAAGCATTACCCTCATTATCAAAACTTAATACCCCTGCAACACCTTGATAATTTCTAACTTTTAATAAACCAGATCTTATCTTATTTCTACTCTCTGGACTGCAATTAGTTGTGCCTACTTTTTTCATAACAGAAAAAATAATATTCGTTGTATCATACGCTTGTGCCGATAGATCATCTGATATTAAACTGTTTTCACTAGCTAATTTATTAAACCCTCTAACCACATCATTATCTGCGTTTGGAGAGAAACCAGCGTAATAAATAGTCCCTATACCTAAATCTCCTACAAGTGGAGATAATCCTGCCTGCTGTAGTCCATCAGCTCCTACAAGAATACCTTTAATACCTTGGCGATCCATCTCCTTGATGATAACTGCTCCCTCTGGATGAAAACCTGAGTAGATAACGACATCAATATTTTTGCCTCGTAACGGTTTTAGCTCAACTGACACATCTGTAGGTTCTCCGAAGATCCTGCCCTCTGCAACAATATTCGCATTACGCTTCTTTAAATGTTTTCTAAACAGATCTCCTAATGAAACTGAGTAACTATCTGCTGTATTAATAATAATCGCATAATTACGATGCCCTTTCTTATCTATTAAATAATCTACTAAAAATGGAGCACCGATAGAATCTTGAAGGGTGGTACGAAAAACATAATCTGCACCTTCTGTTACTCCTTCTGCTGTAGCTCCTGGTGATACAACAGGAATACCATGTCTATTAAATGCAGATCTTGATGAAAGAAATGCTCCTGATGTAGACTCTCCAATAACTGCACAAACACCTGCTTCTATAAGTGAATTAGCTGTAATTAACGAATCTTTCGCCTCTCCCTTACTATCAAATGCAATAACCTTAACCTGCTTTCCATTAATACCACCAGCACGATTAACTTCACTAACTGCCAACTCTACGCCACCTAATGTTTGTGTACCATAAAACTCTATAGATCCTGTCAAAGGACCTTGCATACCGATAAGTATAAACTCATCATCACTCGACTTTTTATTACTTGAACAAGAAACTATAAATAATAAAGAACTTAATACCAATACAATTAAATATTTCAAACTAAACATCTAGATGCTCCACTTTACTAATAACAATTAAGTCATCCTACACACTTTCATTACAGAATATTACTTATATTAAATAATATCACTTATAATAAACAACTATATCACAGTGCTGTATACACATAACGTACATAACTATACTGTGAAATATTATACCTATATAACACTACGACTACGACTAAAAATAATACTAATATACTACTACTTTATAGTAATAAAACGGTAACACCATTTTGCTGTAATGTAGAAATAACTTTTATAAAGCAAAGTAAAGCAAAACGTAAACGTAAATATAAACATAAATATGGTTACTAGATTAATCTATGTAACCAACATATATAATTATTCTAAAACTCTTGTAGAGTATTCACCCGTACCTGTTTTATATATTTCAGATATAAAAGGGTTTTTAATCGCACTACCTTCGCTATCAAAACTTAATGTGCCTGCAACACCTTGATAATTTCTAACTTTAGATAGACCTGACTTAATCTTGTTTCTGCTTTCAGGACTACAATTAGTTACGCCAGTTTTCTTCATAACTGAAAAAATAATATTTGCTGTATCATACGCTTGTGCAATTAATACATCTGACACAAGGTTTAACTGACTTGTCATCTGGTTAAATGTTCTTACTAAATCACTATCTAAATTAGGCGAAAAACCTGAGTAATAGATAGCTCCTAACGCAAGATCGCCTACAAGTGGAGTAAGTCCTGTTTGTTGAAGTCCATCTGCACCAACTAAGATAGCATCAATTCCTTGTCTTTCCATCTCTTTTAAAATAACTGCTCCCTCTGGATGAAAACCTGAGTAGATAACAGCGTCAATATCTTTACCTCGTAATGATTTTAATTCATTAGACACATCTGTAGGTTGTCCAAATATTCTTGCATCTGCAACGATATTCGCATTACGTTTCTTTAATTGTTGTCTAAATAAATCACCTAATGAAACTGAGTAACTGTCTGCTGTATTAATAATGATAGCATAGTTCTTATGCCCTTTCTTATCTATTAAATAATCCACTAAATATGGAGCACCTGTTGAGTCTTGTAACGTTGTACGAAAAACATAATCTAACCCTTCTGTTACTCCTTCTGCTGTAGCACCTGGTGATATAACTGGAACACTATGTCTATCATAAGCAGATCTTGATGATAAAAACGATCCCGAAGTTGGCTCACCGATAACTGCACAAACATCTGAAGCTACAAGCTTACTCGCCATAACCAACGACTCTTTCGCATCTCCCATACTATCAAATGATATTAACTTAATCTGTTTACCGTTAACTCCACCTGCACGATTAACCTCTTCAACAGCTAACTTAACGCCACCTAAAGCTTGAGTACCATAAAATTCAATAGGACCTGTCAAAGGACCTTGCGTACCTATTAATAGAAACTCGCTATCCGCAGATTTCTTATTACGTGAACATGAAACTGCAAAAAGTGAAGAAACTACAACTAAAACAATTAATAACCTTAATCTCAACATACATCTACTCCAACATATATAATAATTTGTAAAAAAAACATAACATAATCTTATATAAAATTTTAACTACTATTTCATCAAGATAAACAACACTTACTTAAAACCTATATAACTCTTACTGCTCTATAATCGGACTTTCTAGGAGAAAACAACAGATAAATTATTTCTCATATAATAATTTACGAGATATAATATATCATTCTATACGATATACCATATCTCGTAACTATAACTACTCTAAGATACTATACAAATATAAACGATAACTTCCTAATATATCCTACTTAGCGTAAGACGTTCCATATATAGATATTTTACCTATCTATCCCTATCCAACGCTATGCACAAACCTACATTACAGTAATCAAAATAAAACTATTTTAATATACGAGTAGAGTAACTGCCGTTATCCATCTTATAAATCTCTTGTAAGAAAGGAACTTTAACAGCACTTCTATCTTCATCAAAACTCATCAAACCAGATACACCTTTATAATCTTTAGTTGTAGCTAAAACATCTCTTATCTTACGACGCTCTTCTTTACTACTGCAATCAACTACCTGAGCCTCTTTGATAGATTTAATCAACAACTTAGTAGCATCATATCCTTGTGATGAACCTAAATCAGAGTAAAGACCCTTAGCTCCTAATTTACGGTTAAATGATTGTACTATCTCTTCCTCTGAATTCATTGCAAAACCTGCGTAAAATATAGTCCCTACAGAAGCATCTTTTGCAACATCCCATAGTTGTGGAGATTGTAACCCATCTGCACCGATCAATATCGCATCAATACCTTTCTTCTCCATCTCTAACAATATCAACGATGCCTCTTCATAGTAACCTGTATAGATTATAGCATCAATATCTTTGCCACGAAATGATGTGATCTGTGCTGACACATCTGTATCACTATCACTTATCGTTTGCTCTGCGACTATCACTCCATCACTTTTGTTAAGGTAATCTCTAAATACATTAGACACACCAACTGAGAAATCATTATTCACTGCTGTGATAATTGCAAACCTCTTAAACCCTCTTTTTTCAATCATATAATCGATTAAATATGGAGCACCATGCGTATCTAACAACGTGTTACGAAATACAAACTCTCGTCCATCAGTTACACCTTTAGCCGTTGCACCTGCTGATATCACTGGAACACCGTTCCTATTATAAATATCACGGGACGCAAAATATGCACCCGATGTAGGCTCTCCTACTCCTGCACATATACCTTGCGTAACCAACCTGTTTGCACCGTTTACAGCTAAAGTTTTCTCGCCACGACTATCAAACAGTTCAAGCTTAATCTTCTTACCATTAACACCGTTCTCATCTTCGTTAGCCTCAGCAACTGCAAGCTCTATACCAGCTAAAGTTTGCAATCCAAATATCGCTATAGGACCTGTTAACGGACCTTGATAACCTATCTTTATAAACTCACTACTTGGAACTTCTTCTATATTCTTTCTTGGACATCCTAATAATACCAAAACCGATGTCATTACAAAAACTATTATAACTAATCTATTAAACTTCTTCATATCTTCTCTCCATAATAAATTATGCTTTATGGATTTTTCTCTTCAATATATAAACATAGCTCAATATGGTAAACAATATACTAATAAATATATGAAACTTTAATCAAATAAAACAAACTTATTGTACTATACGGGTAGAATAACTACCGTTATCCATCTTATATACCTCTTGTAAAAAAGGTACTTTAACAGCATTCCTATCTTCATCAAAACTCATCAATCCAGACACACCTTTATAATCTTTAGTAGCGGCTAAGATGTCTCTTATTTTACTACGATTTTCCTTAATACTGCAATCAACTACTCCAGACTCTTGTATAGAGTTAATTAACAGTTTGGCAGCATCGTAACCTTGAGCTGCAAATAAATCAGAACTACGACCCATACTACTAATTTTGCTGTTAAACGCCTTAACTAACTCTTCTTCAGAGTTTATAGCAAAACCAGCGTAGAATATCGTTCCAATTGAAGAATCCTTTGCCACGTCCCATAATTTTGGCGATTGAAGTCCGTCTGGCCCCAACAATATCGCCTCAATTCCTTGTTTCTTCATTTCTAATAAAATTAAAGAACCCTCTTGATAATATCCTGAATAAATTACTGCATCTATATCCTTATTTCTAAGTGAAGTGATCTGTGCCGATACATCCGTATCTCCGTCACTTATCGTCTGCTCTACAACAACCTTTCCACCCTTCTTCTCTACGTATGATCTAAATATCTTAGATACGCCAACTGAGAAATCATTGTTCACGGCTGTGATAATTGCAAAATTCTTAAACCCTCTTTTCTCCATAACATAATCAATTAAATATGGAGCACCATGTGCATCTAATAACGTGTTGCGAAATACAAACTCACGTCCCTTAGTTACGCCCTCAGCCGTAGCACCTGCCGATATCACAGGAACACTGTTTCTATCATATACATCACGGGATGCAAAATATGCACCCGATGTAGGCTCGCCAACTGCTACACATATATCTAATGTTATCAATCTGTTAGCACCGTTCACAGCTTGAGTTTTATCTCCTCTACTATCAAACACTTCAAGTTTAATCTTCTTACCATTAACTCCACCTGGATAATCGTTAGCCTCTGCAACTGCTAGTTCTATACCTGCTAAAGTTTGTAATCCGTATACAGCTATAGGTCCAGTTAACGGCCCTTGATAACCTACTGTGATAAAATCCTCAGTCTTTTCTTCTGCTTGCTTCTTAGGACAACCAACGATAAACATAACTGATACCATTAAAAAACTTAATAGAAACCATCGTCCGAACTTTCTCATATCTCTCTCCATAATAAATTTTATTTTTATAAATTAATTTTTAACTTTTCAATACTTAAACTTAACAATTTTTGATACTTACTATTGCTAATTTAAAACCTAAACCTAACGTAACTTGTTCA
>CAMQYB010000014.1 GCA_947039055.1 uncultured Deferribacteraceae bacterium | reverse complement strand
GGTCGTTATTTGATAATTATTTTTCAATATAATTTAGCATTACATAAATAAAATATTCATTCTCTACATCATGAAAATTGCATAAGGAAAGTTATACGTTATGTCCGATATAAAATATAAAATCATTCTAGCTTCGTCATCTCCAAGAAGAGAAGATCTGCTTAAAAAATATATAAACAGGTTCGATATCATCATTCCAAATATCGAAGAAGATATATTAGCAGGTGAAACACCTCTAAAATATGTTAAACGATTATCAAAAGAGAAAGCATTAGAAGTTAGGCGAAAAGTTACAACAAATAATTTCATAATAATCGCAGCCGACACAATAGTAGAACTTGATAACGTGATATACAATAAACCTAAAAATATCGACGATGCAAAAAGAATGATAACAAACTTAATGGGTAGAAAACACACCGTTATCACAAGCGTATATATTATAATTGATGGCATAAAAATAGATTTTAGATTAATAGATAAAACATTCGTTACGTTTATTGATTACGATGAAACTATCCTCAACTACTATCTATCAACAAACGAATATGCAGATAAAGCTGGCAGTTACGCTATTCAAGGTAGAGGTCATATATTTATCAAAAACATAAGTGGCGATTATGAAAATATCGTTGGACTTCCTATTGCAAAAATTTTACGAAAACTTAAAAGCAACGGCATAGATATTATATGAGTGAGATAACCCGTTACTATAACGTTCTGCTCCCTGTTGTTAATTCTGGTATTTTTACCTACTCAACAACCTTAACTTTAGAGATAGGTTTAAGAGTTGCTGTAAATTTTAATAACCGTAAAATGGTTGGAATAGTTTTAGAAGAGATCGAAAAACCAACCTATAAATGTAAAGAGATCGAAAAAGCCGTCGACAATGAACCGTTATTTTCTAAAAAATATTTAGAATTTATTCTCAAAATGGCAGAGTATTATCACTCAACACCAGGGCTTACACTATACGGTGTTCTATCTGAAAAACTTCTAGCCTTAGATGATGCTGAACCTGTTGCAACTCAAAAAACTGATATCATCGACATCACATATACCAACGAACAGATGAACGCAATCAACTCCATAGAACTTGATAAATTTAATATCACATTAATACATGGGATAACTGGATCTGGTAAAACTGAAGTCTATCTATCTATCGCTAAAAAAGTTTTAGCACAAGGCAAGAAAGTTTTATATATTGTACCTGAAATATCTCTAACTCCTCAACTCGTAGAACTTGTATCAAAAAGATTAGGCTACACCCCAGCATCGTTCCACTCTAAAGTTCAAGGCAAGAAACGTGAATCAACATTTATATCGTTTGCAAGAGGCGATACTCAGTTCGTAATCGGTGCAAGAAGTGCATTGTTTATTCCAACTAAAGATTTAGGTTTAATTATTATAGATGAAGAACATGAGATCTCATATAAGCAAGATAAAACTCCTACATATCACCTTAGAGATATGGCTGTGCTTTACGCATCTATATTAAATATCCCAACAGTTTTAGGATCAGCAACTCCATCAATGGAGAGTATCAACAACGTTAAAAAAGGTAAATATAATCTAGCTGAACTTAAAAATCGTCCGAACAACGCACTCTTGCCACAGATACATATTGTTGATCTTAAACGATGTGAAATGATTGCAGGAGTTATCGCAGAACCTATATTTGATAAACTTTTTGAGACTGTTGAAAAAGGCGAACAAGCTATAATATTTTTAAATCGTAAAGGATACTCTACATCTCTATACTGTAAATCTTGTGGCGAAGTCTTACAGTGTGACAACTGTTCAGTACCTGTTGTTTACTACAAATCTAAAGGCGTGTGCAACTGTAAATATTGTAATACTGATTATAGAAAAACTGTTTGTAAAAGTTGTAACTCTGAAGAGTTTAATGAGTACGGTATCGGTACAGAAAAAGTTGAAGAGATCCTTGAAGAACTTTTTCCTAATAAAATTTTAAGAATGGATTTAGATAATATTACGACATTAAAAGCGTTAAAAAGCAGTCTAAAAAAGTTTGAAAGTAAAGAGGCACAAATCTTAATCGGCACACAGTTAATCTCTAAAGGGTTGCATTTTCCAGATGTTACTTTTGTTGCTATCTTAGGGATAGATAATATTATCTCTATGCCAGATTTTAGATCAAATGAAAGAGCGTTTCAACAAATAGTTCAAGTTGCAGGACGTGCAGGAAGAGAGAGTTTAAGTGGTAACGTATACATCCAAACAGTTGATCCAAACGCAATTATTTTTAAATATATTTTAGATAACGATAATACATATTACGACTATGAACTAGAGAGAAGAGAGTCAGTTGGTTATCCTCCTTATGCAAAATTGATAAGGTTATCACTCACTCATTCAAACCTAGAAAAAGTTAGAGATGTTGCAACACTTGTCGCATCAGCACTTAAAACTAGATGCAAAAACATTACAACTTTAGGTCCTGTTGAGGATGCTATTTTTATGATTAAAAAGAAATATTGTTTAACGATATTACTTAAAAGTCCTAACTCTATTAATCTTAAAAACGCTATGACTATAGCACTTGAAATTTTTGATAAAAACAAAACTGGTGCAATGATTATGAAGGTAGATAAAGATCCATATAAATTTTAATTAATTTCATATTGTATTAATATTTTTCATATCAGATTGAGATCAATATTTTAACAATTATATTTTTTTATGCGTTTTACTCTATTTTACAATATATAAATAAATTAAATAGTTCTAAATTATCAACAATTTAAACGTAAGTTCTTAAAGAATGTCTTCATCATTTCGCTAATTTCTTCACTCATTATTGAGGACAACCATTCAACTTTATGATTACTTTTTTGTATATCAAAAATGTTCGCAATTGAAACAATTCCACCGAATTTTGGCTCTCTCACTCCGAAATAAACTCTATCTATTCTAGCGTGTAAAATAGCTCCTGCACACATTATGCAAGGCTCTGCTGTAACGTACAGTGAGCAACCGTTAAGTCTTGATGATGACAAGTTTTTCATAGCCGAATTTATAGCTTCAATCTCTGCGTGAGCAAGTGAGTTTCCTCTCTCTAAACTTCTGTTATACCCTCTTGAAATCACAACATCATCTTTCACAACAACAGCACCGATCGGCACATCATTATTACGATACGCTACCAACGCTTGATCTATAGCTTCTTTCATAAATTTTTCATGATCTGTTATTAGCAATTTTTATCTCTCTATTTTTATCGTAATTTTTATTGTTTTATAATTGTTATGATCGTTCATTTTAACGTACTTATAAACTTGTTCTGATGTTAATTGTTCAACATGTATTTTATCAGACTTAACTATTATAAAGTTGAATAAGTAGATTAGATGCAAACACAACTGAAGCTGTTTCTGCTTTTAATATTTTCTTAATCGGATTGTATGCGACAAAACCTTTAGCTGTTAAAAGCTCAACTTCGCTATCTGCAAATCCACCTTCTGCGCCTATCATAATTGATATATTTCTGCAACTTGGAGCAGGCATATTTTTTATCCCTACCCTTTCATGAAACAGAAAATTATCCGTCGTTTCTAACTCTATTTTATCAAGTCGTATAGGTTTTGTAATCTCTGGAAGAAACTCCCCTTCTGATTGCAACACGGCTTGTTTTGCGATAGTTTTATATCGTGCTAAAGTTTTATCTTTCAGTTCGTTTATAGATCTTGATGTGATAATTGGAATAATTTTTGTGACTCCAAGCTCGCTATATTTTTCTACAATAAAATCCATATACTCTCTTTTTGCGATCGCTTGATAAACCTCGAATGTATAGTCAGGTTTTATTAATTCTCTCATCGACGCAACCGTTACAATAACTTGATTTTTAGTGATAGTAACAATCTTTGCAGTCGCCATATGGATATGGTTTTGTAGATAAATCTCATCAGCGATTTTCAGCCTTAACACAGATATGATCTTACGAGATACATCCTCATCAAGCGCTATCGTATTATCATTATAAATATCTAAATCTGTAAAAAATCTATGTAGATCTTTCATTGTATACTTACTACCTCACAACCTTTTTCAAGCGTATAGCGAACCATTCGTTCATCACCATGCTATCATCAATAACGTAATTACCACTCTCTAAAACCGTCTTTATAAACTCTTTTGACTCGCTCTCTAGCACTCCTGAATAGACTATATATTTTGTTGCAAGCTCTTCAACTCTTTTATACATTGTATAGATTATTGATGAAATAATATTTACAACAACTACATCGAACCTGCTTTTTGGTGCAACTGCATCTATCGTTCCTATGAACGGATAGATATTATGCATATTGTTATTTACGATATTTTCTCTCAAATTTCCTACAACCGTTGGATCGTTATCGAAAGAAAAAACCGTTTTTGCACCAGATAATGATAGTGCGATTGATAATATTCCTGATCCTGTTCCAACGTCTAATATGTTCATTTGGTCTGCAATGGGTGTTGCAAGAGTTGCTGCAAGTTTAGTCGTTGGATGGTTACCTGTACCAAAGGCTAGGGACGGATTAATAAGTATCGTTAACCTATTATCATCAAAGGTTTTTTTATCGAATATGAAGTATATATTATCAGTCAAATAGCCTTCATTTATATACTCTTTCCACTTCTCAGTCCAACCTGTATCGGCTTGATCTTTAACATCATATTTGATCTCAAGATCGTCTAAAATTTCGCTCAAATCTTCGTATGAGTATATCAGATGAGTTATTGTATCATCAAAACATTCTTCAAAAACATCTACTCCAAACCCTTCTAAAGAGTTCTTCATTTCACTTGGTAAATTATATATTCTATATTCGTTCATGCACTAATCTTATACTAGATCTTGAAAAGTTACAATATTTTATGGTAGAGTGTTTAAATGAGATTATCAATTATAGTAGCACAGAAATTTAATATTTCTAGAAGGTACGCAAAAGAAGAAATTACAAACGGGTTTATTAAGATTAACGGACAGTTAGTTGTAAAGGATATTGATCTTGAAATCACTCCTACGCACGACATCGTATATCTTAAAGAGGTTGAAATACCTACATTTGAATTTGATATCAACGAATATCTTTTAGAAGAGTTTGATGATATTAAATTTTTATATAAAAAACCGTTCATGCATTCAGATAGGTTAAAACCAACAGATGATATGACTATGTCGGATATAGTCGCAACATTTAAGGGTTACAGATCATTATCACGACTTGATTACACAGTTGATGGCGTTATAGGTATTATCAAATCAGATATGGCAGTGCGACGCACAAGGAAAAGCTATATTGCTATTGTTGAAGGCAAATTTGAGAATGAAGTCCTTATATCGTATAAAATCGACGCTGAAAACCGTAAAAAAGTTGAAGTTGATATGAGTGATACTCGTGGAAATCCAACGATGATAAGATTGTTAGATTATAGAGCAGGCTACTCATTAGTATCAATAGATTTAGAGAAAGCAGCTAGACATCAAGTTAGAGTTTTCTGTTCTATCCTAGGACATCCGATCTTAGGAGATACATTATATGATGGTAAAGAGAACGATAGAGTAATGTTGCATTGTAACAGCTATGCGATAAACGGAGTGAGTTCAACATCTAAAAAATATGAGGAAGAATTCAAAACTATATTTTATAGCCTGAAATAGTAATCGGTATTGCTAAAATCATCAACAATGTATATAATACACACTATATAAGGAAGTATTTTAATGATATCAAAAGAACTAGAAGATATACTCGCTTGTCCTAAATGTAAGGGCGATATTAAGATTTTAGAGTGCAGAGCTATTGTTGTATGTGAAACTTGTAAGCTGAAATATAACGTTGATAATGACATACCTATCATGTTGATAGATAAAGCTGAAAAACTAATCTAGTTGAGTAGTGCAAAGATGTTTATTGTTAATAATTTAGACGAACTTGAAGAAGTTGCAAAAGAGATATCGATCAATTATATTAAAAAGTTTAACTTTTTAAATGGCGATATCGGTGCTGGTAAAACAACTTTCGTATCTTTTATTGCACCACTTTTAGGTGCAGTTGATACGGTTATTAGTCCTACTTTCTCTATAATAAATAGATATAGGACTAAAAACAGTAAAGATATTTATCACATAGATCTATATAGATTAGAATCGATAGGCGAACTTGAAATGACTGGATTTTACGATCTAATAGATAATGATGCTTATTTTTTCATAGAGTGGGCAGATAAACTAAACCTATTAGATGAATTTAAATCAGCTTTACAAATTAATTTTGACGTAAAAAACGGCGTAAGAGAGATCACTGTAATCTAAATTTGTGGCACACTTGGGTGAGTTTGGGCAAGTAGGAGCGATTGGACAAGTTTTTTTTGTGGCACACTTGGGCAGTTGGGCGAGTTGGAGCGATTGGGCGAGTTGGAGCGATTGAGCTTGGCGATTGACTAACATATATTAGTTCGCAGTTGCACGCTTGGGCAGTTTGCACGCATTAGCACTAAGTTTGGCGATTGACTTACATATATTAGTTGGTTCACACTTTGCACACTTGGCAGTTGCCACAGTTGAGCAGTTGCCACAGTTGAGCAAGTTCGAACGCTTTTGGCAGTTCGGCAACTTAACACTCTTCAAATAGTTTGCAACACGCAACGCATTTTGAAAAACATAATAATTACAAAATATAAATATTTTGAGGTAATATATAAAATATGGAAAAAAGTAGAAATAACGATCATAAATTAGATATAACAGATATTGATACGATAAAAGACTCTTTAGAAAATGTGTGTCTATATCTAAATGAGATAGAAAATATTATCAATACAGATATAAGTAAAGATGAACGTCAATATAAACTTCAACAACTTGAACAATATCTATTAGATATCGACACTCTATTCGTCTCTATGGATATCGTAAATAATAAAAATGGAATAATACTTAATTAAGTTGCAATAAAAACAACTAACAAGAAGATTAAAATATTAATAAAATAAGCACTAATAAACTTCTATTAATAAACTAGCTAGAAACTAGTTAATTTAAACTTAATTATCACCTATTGATTATCAATTAAATTAATCGCATTAAATCATATTTTATTTTAACTTTATGTGTAGAATAAAACATCTAGTTACAGATAAAACATTTAAGGAGTCGTACGTTAAATATGTCTAAAGTATTACAGTCAAGAATTAACCCATCAGAATATGAAAATGAAATATATGAAAAATGGTTAACAAGTAAAATCTTTCATGCAGATGAAAAATCATCTAAACCACCATTTACAATTGTTATCCCTCCTCCGAATGTAACAGGATCGCTACACTTAGGACACGCTCTTGACTGCACACTTCAAGATATACTATCACGATATCACAGATTAAACGGATATGAAGTTTTATGGCAACCTGGAACTGATCATGCTGGTATAGCTACACAAAATATCGTCGAAAAAGAACTCATCAAAGAAGGTACTAGCAAAAACGAAATCGGACGTGAAAAATTTATCGAACGTGTTTGGAAGTGGAAAGAAGAGTCTGGAAACAATATCATCAACCAATTAAAAAAATTAGGCTGTTCATGTGATTGGGATAGATTAAGGTTTACTATGGATGATGGTTTATCTGATTCTGTAAAAACTGTTTTTGTTAAATTATATAACGAAGGATTAATTTACAGATCTAATTATATGGTGAACTGGTGCGTTAGATGTAACACTGCCATATCTGATCTTGAAGTTGAATTTGCTGAAACTGATGATTTTATGTATCACCTTAGATACCCTATAAATGACGGCAGTGGCGATTATGTTGAAGTTGCAACTACTCGTCCTGAGACTTTCTTTGCAGATACTGCCGTTGCAATAAATGCTAACGATGAGCGACATCAAAACTTAAAAGGCAAGTCGGTTATACTACCTATCGTAAATAGAGTTATCCCTGTTATTGAAGATGATTTTGTCGATACAGAGTTCGGTACTGGTATCGTTAAAATCACCCCTGCACACGATCCTAACGATTTTGTCGTTGGTAAAACGCATAACCTAGAAATGCCTCAATGTATAGATCTGAACGGTAAAATAACAGTAGGTACTGCTGATGAGTTTGACGGGCTTGATAGGTATGATGCTCGTAAAAAAGTTGTTGAGAAATTTAGAGAGTTATCTCTACTAGGTGAAATTGTTCCACTTAAACATAATGTAGGAAAATGTTATAGATGTTCTACAACGATTGAACCGATGATATCACTTCAATGGTTTGTTGATGTTAAAGATATGGCTAAAGAGGCAGTTAAATCTGTCAAAAACGGTGATATGAGAATTGTTCCATCAACGTGGGATAACACATTTTACGACTGGATGAATAATATTAGAGATTGGTGTATATCTCGTCAAATATGGTGGGGACATAGAATTCCTGCTTACTACTGCGATGATTGCAATGAGATTATGGTATCAGTTGATACAGTTACAAAATGTAGCAAATGTGGATCATCAAATATACGTCAAGAAACTGATGTGCTTGATACTTGGTTCTCATCAGCTTTATGGCCGTTCTCAACTTTAGGATTTCCTGAAGAGACTGAAACGTTGAAGAAATTTTATCCAACATCAGTTTTAGTCACTGGGTTTGACATACTGTTTTTCTGGGTTGTAAGAATGATGATGATGGGCTTAAAAGTTATGGATAAAGCTCCATTTAAAGATATATACCTGCACGCTCTTGTGCGTGATGAACACGGCAATAAGATGAGTAAATCAAAAGGAAATGTTATAGATCCTTTAGTTACGATTGAAGAGTATGGTGCTGATGCATTAAGGTTTACATTAACAATATTAGCAGCTCAAGGACGTGATATAAAATTAAGTGTCAACCGTATTGAAGGGTACAGAAACTTTATAAATAAAATATGGAATGCATCAAGATTTGTTCTTATGAACTGTGATGATGTTGCACTTGAAAATAAAGCTGAACTAGATCTATCTAAACTTGTCTATGAAGATAAGTGGATATTGATGCAGCTTGAAACAGCGTGTAAAAAAGTTGCAAAAGCTATGACTAACTACAGTTTTAATGAGGCAGCAAATGAGCTTTATCAATTCTTCTGGCTAAACTTTTGTGACTTTTATTTAGAGATTATTAAGCCTCGTTTACACTCTGGAGATGAAGATGAAAAACGTATCGCTATAAACACTGCTAAATATGTTATTGAGAAATCTATGATAGCGTTGCATCCGTTTATACCGTTTATAACTGAACATCTTTACGGAAAATTTACAGATGCTGAAACGATATGTTTTGAAGAGTATCCTAGTAACTTAGACTTTAAGTTTGATGATGAAAGTTTTATGGTTCAAAGTGCGATAGATATTATTAACTCTATAAGAAATATTAGGGGCGAACATAATATAGCACCAAGCAAAGGGATTGAAGTGTTTTTTGAAGCAACTGATCCTAAGTTAAATATTATGATCGAAACACTTTCTAAGATGATAAAAAATATCGCTAAGGTTGACGATATTATTACAGATAGAAAACCAGATACTGAAGCTGTAACCGTTATAGGAACTGGGTATAAAGTTATGGTTGTGCTTGATGATCTTATCAATATTGAAGATGAGATTGCAAGGCTTGAGAAAGAACTTAAAACGCTTGAGAAAGATCATAATATTTACGGTGGAAAACTTAAAAACGAAAACTATCTTGCAAAAGCAAAAGCTGATATAATAGAAAAAGATAAAGAGAAGTTTGAAGAAATATGTAGTAAGATGAAAACGATAAAGGATACACTTGTAGGACTTAAGAGTAAATAGTTTGTGAACGAGAAAGGGATAATATTAAATGAGTGACTATAAAAGAAAATCACCTTGGTTTAAACGGGTACTTGTAACGAAAAACCTTCCTGTATTCTTTTTAGTTATGGTAGCTTTTATTTCTCTGCATATATATAGATTAAACGATCCGATCCCTATAGGGACAGAAATTGAAGATTTTAAACTCACAACTTTAACTGGTGAAGAGTTTTCTATATACGATATCAATCAACCTATTGTTCTTGTTTTTTACAAGAAACACACGTTTTATTCAACCTATGTTTATGATAGTTTTTATAACAGACTTTTGGCTGAGCTGAAATTCTTACAAGATAGAGGCTACGCTGAGATTGTTGTAATTTCTGACGGATATGATACAGTAGAAAAATTAAAAGAATTAATTAAAGATAAAGATCACTCTGTCTTAGCAAAGATCGGATACGTCGCAGATACTGATGCTGTATCCAAATATTTTGGTATAAGAAGTTACCCACATTTATTTGTATTAAACAAAGACAAAGTGGTAACGTATGAAGCAAAACTTGTTTCAACAGAGTTTATTAAAGATAATGTTTTATGGAGGTAGTAAAGTATGGATAAGTTTTATAATATTGATGACATAAATAATGAGTATGATGTAGTAATTCTTGGTGCAGGGCCTGCTGGTTGTACAGCTGGACTTTATACTGCAAGAGATGAGTTAAGCACGTTAATTTTAGAGTCTAAGTTCCCAGGTGGGCATTTAGCAATTACAGATTGTATTGAAAATTACCCGGGTACAGGAGAGGCTATAAGCGGTGCAGATCTTGCAATGAAGTTTGCGACTCAAGCAATAGGAGCTGGTGCTTCAATTAGAAATGGAAATATAGTAAAAGTTCATGTTGATGGTGATGATAGATCCGTTACGCTTGATAATGGAAAAGTTATTAAATTTAAAGCAATCATAATTGCAACAGGAACTAAACCAAAATTGCTTGGTGCTGAAAATGAAGAGGATTTTATAGGCAAAGGGATATCATTTTGTGCAACTTGTGACGCTAATTTCTATAAAAATAAAGATATCGTTGTTGTAGGTGGCGGAAACTCTGCAGTTGAAGAATCTATCTATCTAACTAAGTTTGTAAACAGCGTTACCCTTGTTCATAGAAGAGATGAGTTTAGAGCAACCAACTCAATAATTACTAAAGCTAAAGCAAATCCTAAAATAAAAATGTTGTTATCATCTGCTATAACAAAATTTAGTGGAGATAAAAAAGTATCATCTGTTACAATTAAAGATCTTAAAACAAACGAAGAACGTGAACTACCAATTGACGGAGTATTTTTATTCGTAGGTTGGATTCCTAATACGACTCTACTTGAAGGGATAATTGATTTAGATCAAGACAAATTTGTTGTTGCAAATAAATCAACTAAAACAGATGTAGATGGAATATATGTTGCCGGAGATGTTCGGAAAAAAGAACTTAGACAAGTTGTAACGGCAGCATCAGATGGTGCTGTGGCTGCTAAGTTTGCAGAACATTATATCTCATCACTAAAGTAGATTAATAAAATAAAAGTTTTATATTAAAGGCACTCCTGTCGGAAATTTTCCGATATATCTGTATAGTTGATTTATAGGGTAGAACTGATCAACATTATCTATATAGAAAATACAGGGAGTGCCTTATTTTTTTATCAATCATTTACATATTTTTTAAACCTTTCATTTTCGATCAACATTAAGTACAATTATAAAATATTATAGAGAGGGATATATGAATTTGGTAACTGATACACAATTTTATATTATAGGAACACCGATCGGAAACCTATCTGATATATCTAAACGAGTGATCGAGACGATCAACTTAGTTGATATAATCTATGCAGAAGACACTAGAAGTGCATTAAAACTTCTTAATCATTTAGGTATCAAAAAAACAATCTTCTCTGCACATAAAGATAACGAGAAAAAAGTTGTAAAAGATATCTTAGCAAATATTAAAGATAATCTTAAAGTGGGATTAATGAGTGATGCAGGTATGCCTACGATCTCTGATCCTGGAAATATAATCGTTAAAGAACTAATCAGTAACGATATTAAGTTTGAAGTTATTTCATCTCCAACAGCGTTAATCCACGCACTTATATTATCAGGATTATCTGGTGAAGATTTTTATTTCTACGGTTTTCTGCCACATAAAAAAAATGAAAAATCAAAGATTATAGAGAAATTAACATCTATCCCATCACCTATCATAATCTATGAATCTCCACACAGATTACTAGAAACAGCCACCATGCTTCTAGACTCCTTCCCCTCACCTATTTTTATATGTAGAGAACTTACAAAGTTATTTGAAACATCATACTTTATAAACAACAAGGACGATCTACAAAACATTACCTTAAAGGGAGAGTTTGTAATCGTTGTGAATAACAGAAAAGATGATACTGGAAATGATTTTGATGAGACAAATGGAACAATAAATATCGACTGTAATAAAGTTATAAAAAACCTCTCTAAAGAAGATTTTAGTAGTAAAGATATGCTTAGAATTTTGAAAGCGTTAGGTATAAAACGAAACACTGCATATAGCGTTATCAACAGTATTGAAACTGATGAGTAATAGTAAATAAATAGATTATAATATTTCACATAAAAAAGTTTAAAATAGAACTCATGGATATGCATGTTGGCAAGGAGAAAACTAGCTCGCTTGCTGTAACGATTTCTGTGTATTTATCGGTGATGTTGGAACTAATGAATTAGAGAGATGGGTATAGCTGATGAAGTCTTTCAAGAGTATAATGAGAGAACTGGGTATCCAGTTAAAAGAGAGTATATTACTAAAAAAGGAAATTGTGCTGGATATTTATTTCAATGTTTACACTGTAAAAAATATCATATAGATATAGATGAGTGTTAAGAAATATCACTTATCTAAATTATGGAGAAACTTAGTTGGACGCTAAACAAAACTTGTTTGATGAACTAGAAGATAAAATTGTGAATGGAGAACTATTAAACACAGATTTATTAATGAGTAAAGAGTTACAAGATAAATTTAATACTCCTGAACTTCTGCACTTCCTTGCAGATAACTGGAACTGGGATAATGATATCGCAATTATTCGCCTCATATCTGAAAGTCCGATATGTAGCAAAGCGACAGCTCTTATGATTTTTTGGCTTGCACAACCATGTGATTATACTCAATATAAATTAAGATCAAAACAGAGTAATGACGATGATGTATTTGAAATTATTCAAACCATATTAAACAGATTTAAAACAGATGATTATTTAGAAACGTCAATCACATATAATCCTCAGAACGATATGCCAAAAGATGGTAGTTTTGAGGTTGATGATAAGATGAAAATTGCAGTTGATGGTGTTGACACATGGGTTCATGATGAGTATGTTAAAAAAATATCAAGCTACGCAACTAGTGAATTAGAAAGAGAGATTAAAAACTGTAAAGATATAGATTATCTAAATATGATAGCTGATGGATTACTATATTTTAATGACGCTTACAATGTTGGAAAATGGATTATAGATAACCCTCTTTGTGATAAAGGGACAGCGTTACTTTTATATTGGAGATTATTATTATATTTTCAAAAGCGTGGATTTTCGCAACAAGAGAGTATGAATAAGTTTGATATTGTAAAAGAAGTTTATCACAAATTGATTACTGATTTTTTCAAAATAGGTATAAAATACTCTCCACTTATTGATCCACAAAATAGTAATCTACTTAAAAAACCGTTAGCAAAATGGACGATTCCTGAATTCATGAAACGATCTATATAAAAGTTTCTAGTGCTTATAATTTAAATAAGGACAACTAATGAGAAAATGCGAACAGAAGTCAAAAGATAATTATGACAAAATAGCTGATAATTATGAGTCAACTTTTGATGGAAAATTTACTGTGAAATTCAAAGAAGAACTACTTAAACTAATCTCTATTCCAAGCGGTGGAACAGTTCTTGATATCGCTTGTGGGAACGGACGGTTTTTGAAACAGCTATCAAACCAAGCAGATTTGAACGGCTCACATACCATTTCTATGTTCGGTGTTGATATATCTGAAAAGATGATTGTAAACGCAAAACAGCTTAACCCATCTATGAACTTTTATGTTGCAGGATGTGACACCCTTCCCTTTGATGATAACACGATTGATTTAATTACTGTATGCGCTTCATTTCATCATTTTCCAAACATTGAAAAGTTTGCAATTGAAACACGTAGAGTTATTAAATCTGACGGTTTAATTTATATCGCAGAGATATATCTACCGTATATAATTAGAGTGCTTTGTAATCCGTTTTTAAAATTTTCTAAAGCAGGCGATGTGAAATTTTACTCACCAAATGAGATCGTATCGTTATTTGAAAATCATGGATTTATTAAAGATAAAGTTGTGATTAAAGGAACTATGCAGATTATTGTTATGCGTCAAAATAGGCTAGCCTTACAATAAACTGAAGGATCTATTCTAAATAGAACATATTGACACTCTCTTAAAAAAGCACTTTGCATCACAGTTTAAAAACTTCGTTCGCATTGCTGTCAAAAAAACTTCGTTCACATTCCTGTCAAAAAAACTTCGTTCACATTCCTGTCAAAAAAACTTCGTTCTCATTCCTGTTAAAAAAACTTCGTTCGCATTCCTGTCAAAAAAACTTCGTTCACATTCCTGTTAAAAAAACTTCGTTCGCATTACCGTTAAAAAAACAAACTAACTTTAGCGTAAAATTAGTTTGTAATAATTATCATCAAGCATACCTAACTCACTTATCAATTACCTATAAAACAATCATACCTTTTATTGCTACATAAGTTGCAAGACCTAATAAAATAACTCTTGAAAGATATGTTAAACGTATTTTTGACATTACTAAACTTTTATCAACCGATAGAAAATCCTCTTTTATCTCGCCATTAACTTTCCCTGCAAGCTCTTGAAAGATATCATAGAATCCTTTTATCTGCGATGTTACTACACAAGTTTTCACACCATCATTTAATATCACAACATATTTTGTGAGTGGTGACATTTTATGAAAATATTCTATCTTATCTATCTCTAACACAGCTTTCTTGAAAAATGTGATTACTGTAAAAGTGTTACCATCAATTACAACCCTCTTCTTAAACGCTCCAATAATGTTTGCAAGCAATATAAATGACACAATTGATAGTAAGATAATTCTTATCATATCATTCAATTTCAGCTCATGATAAGCAATTAAACCAAGTAGGAACAAAAGCAAAATCTGCGTTATTATATCTAATTTAGACACTTTAAAAACTTTCAAAATTAACTCCAATAAATATTTTGTCGAAAAAATCTTTATTATTAACAAATATAAGATTTATTAAATTATAGTAAGTTGGTATATTTTTTTGATGAAGATTATTCATCGCTGAAATAAGCTCAACCTTATAATCTGTTGAATATAGATCTAGATAGTTAAGTATAGCAACATCAATTTGATCTCTATTATAACTTACAAGATAATATATCATCTTATAAAAATCAGTAATTTTATCTTGATATTCCATTCTATCAAGCGATCCTAATGATGCTTCTGCGTTCACTAAATCTCTTAACCATAGGAAATAATAAAGTGATGTTTTATATAAATCAGGATATTTGAAATCTATATCTGATAATTGCTGTAAATATTTCAATCCTTCTTTAGCATTGTTCTGATTGATTGATGTGTAAACCATATCTTTCAAATAGACTTTATCATTTAAAAATAGCTTAGATACTCCACCCTTCAGATCAACCCCTCTTCTCATCAACACATACTGTCTTGCAAGTGTAAAATATATATCATCAGATTTTTCTAGTTTAAGATTACCGATCGGTTCGTACTGTAGTTTTAAAAGTTCATTAATTTCATCTACTCTAAATACAGGTGACTTTAGAAATGAATCAAGTATAACTTTATTTTTTGTTTCAACATATTCCATAAATTTTTCAGCAGAAAAGATAAAGCCGTCATTACTTTTAATAACTTCCCTAGCCTCTTCCAGCATCCCAAAACGTCCACTTGCAAGAAGGGCTAGATACACTATTCTGCTGTTCTCTAAACGATCTTTTGGAGTTGCATATAAATGACCGCTTGCAGTTTCTTCAGCTAAAGTTAGATTGATGCCTGAGGTTATACTATTCTTAAATCTATTCTCTACAAATCCTAATCCAACGTACGGTGCTGCAAGTGATTTATCTTGTATAATTGCTTTTTCAAAATACTCTAATGCGTTTAAATTTTCTCCTAAATTAAAGTAAGATAACCCAATGTTATATGATATATTTGGATTAGCTGAGATAACTTTTGTAGCCTCTTTAAACTTTCTTATTGCTCTATTGAAATCATATTTTCCAAAAGCATCAACACCTTCATTATTTCTTTTCACAGCTTCAATATTTGCAATAACCGCATTTTTTTCTTGTATGTTTAACGACTCACCACTCATAGCAAGAAATTGAACAAGAGCATCAGGACTTATAAATACTGGGAACGCCATCATCGACGCTATATCAATACCATCTCCATCAAACTTATATGTATAATTCATATCCTCAAGTTGAGGTATTAATGAAAATGATAATTTAGGTGATCGTAGAAATATATCTTGATTATCACGAAACTCTTCTGCTAAATCTACAAGTACATCAGATTGTCCAAGGTTCCAGCCGATAACTGTTCTATACCAAAAAGTATCTGGACGAGATTTATCCATCTCTAAAGCAAACTTATCAGCTACGTTAAAATTCTTTTCTACTATATTAATATATGCGTTATATGAGTAGTAATCATGTCCGATATTTGGAGTAACATGTGCAAGGTATTTCTGTGCAGCTTTAATATTTCCTTCTCTTAAAGAGTATACTGTTCGTGCAAGATTTAGCCACTCAGAATTACGTTTAATAAATAATCTTTTCTTTAAGTCATTATCTAAATTCTCAAACAATGCTAGGTGCTTAGTGTAGTAATATAGAGCCATATCTCCACCAAACTTTTTATACAATTTCCTTATATAATCGCCACCCTCTTTAACTTTCATATCAAGAATAAGTGTGTCGTAATATAAAACACTGTAGTAAACATTGTCGGGATAAAGTTTGATTAAATTTGATAGTTCATCTAAGGCATCAAGATAATCTACTGCGTTGATGTAACTTGTTACAAGTCTTATACGATGTTCTTTACTAGGATCTCTTGCGATTAATACTTTGAGAACTTCAATCTCTGAGTCATACCTTTTAAGATCGTAAAAAAGATATGCAAGTTTGCTATACCCTTCATTCGTTGCAGAGGGAGAGTATTGAGCCTCAACAGCATAGTTATAAGCACCACCTGAATCGCCTTTTTTATAAAGTGCGTTTGCTAGATTGTAGTTATCTTTAAAATCTCTTACTCTTATCTGTTCAATTAGTTGAATGCCTTCATCGTATTCACCGATACCCATTAGAAAACTTGCATAATTGCTTTTAACATAGTTAGAATCAGGATCTTTATCTATAGCTAAACTATAGTAATATAACGCTCTTGATGTATCCCCTTTTTTCAATAAAAGGTTACCCATGTCGATATATACTCTTGAAGATTTTTCGGTATCAACGATTTTTTCTAGATAGAACTCTGCTTCGTTAATTCTTTCTTGTTGAGCAAGAACAGCAACTAAGTTCATGATAGCTTCATTAAATGCAGGATCAGCAGCGATAGCTTCTTTGAAATTTATTTCAGCTTCTCTAAGGTTTCCTAAAAGATAATACGACACGCCTATATTATAAAGTGATACAGCTTTATTAAGTTGCATCGCACCTTCATAATACTCTATAGCTGTATTATATTCCCCTCTAATAAAAAAGTCGTTCCCTTCTGCAATAAAGCCGTTATCAGCGTCTTCAGCTACAGAGGATATTGACATATTTTCTGTTACAGGGACTTCCACAATTACCTGTTTTTTGTCACAAGCCATTAGCAGAAATAGCAGTAAAATATATAGAAGTTTATGCAAAACTACTCACCACCTACTCTAAAATCTATCACTAAAT